>DAOVFI010000014.1 GCA_030673005.1 Planctomycetales bacterium | reverse complement strand
AGGCGCACTTGAAGTCTCCGATCAGGACGACGGTCAGGCCGATATGTCAACCGATAAATAGCGGATATGCCGCAACGCCGCGGTGTGCGGCGGGAGTTTTGCATTGGCTAAAAGGATATTTGAACTTGCCAGGGAACTGGGCGTTCCTTCTAAGACGGTTCTTGAAAAGTGCCGCGCCGAAGGTCTGGAAATCAAGAACCACATGTCGGCGCTGTCTGCGGGTTTAGTGGCGACTATAAGCGAGTGGTTCAGCGAGAGCGGCGCCGGTACCGCTGTTGAAACGACCAAGCACGTCGATCTTGAGGCCGCTCACAAGAAGGCCGCCGCCCAGCGCCGTCGCCGGCGCAGGAAGGCCGCCGCTGAAGACGAGGTCGCCGCGAAGGAGCAGGCGCCTTCGGTTGAGCTGAGCGAGCCTGTTGCCCGGACCGATGCAGCGGTTGCCGAGGCCGTTCCTGTCGCTATCGTCGAACCGGTTGAGGTTGAAACGGCGCCTCCGGTTGAAGAAGAAGTCGAAGAAGTTGAAGAAGTCGCTACCGAGGCCGAGACTGCTGAGGCGCCCACAGAACAGGACCAACAAGCCGCCGAGGCCCCGAAGGTAGTGCCCAACGAGCCGGTCAGGCCTGAAATCATCAAGCCGGCGGGCCCGCAGGTGGTTCCCAAGCCGGCCAAACTACAAGGCCCGCGCGTCGTACGTTTTGACGGGGTAGATACCGGCGTCTCGTCGGTCCGCCGTGGCCCGGGCAGGCACCGATTTAAACGCCCCGCCAAGACCGAACCACTCGTCGCCGAAACCGCCGCCCCGGCGTCTCGCAGGAAGAGCGGTCCACAAACCGGTAGTGCAGAAGACAAGTCGAAGCGGTCGAAGCGCCGCAGCCCTCGCCGAAAGGGCGGACGGGTTGCCGAACCGACAGACAAACTCCACGAATGGCGGGACCGCGACCTTATGGAAAGGTCCGCTCGACTGGCGGCGGCGACAGGAGGTACGCTTCGCCGGCGCCGCACAGCGGCAATGCCGGGACGGGGCGAAGCGAGACTGTTCACTCAGACCGGAGAGGTCGAAATCGCCGAACCGATTACCGTCAAGAGCCTCTCCGCCGCCACTGGCATCAAGATCAGCAACATTATCCGCAAGTTGCTTGGTGAAGGAATCATAGCGACGATTAATCAGATAATCGATCACGAAACGGCGGTGTTGGTCGCCGCCGAGAGCGGAATCGACCTGAAGGTCAGGATTGCAAAGACAGCCGAGGAATTGCTGGACGAGGAATTCTCTCAAAGGCAGCCCGCACAACTGATTTCGCGTGCGCCCGTGGTTACGTTCCTGGGGCACGTCGATCACGGGAAGACATCGCTTCTGGACCATATCCGTCACGCCACGGTAGCCGACGGTGAAGAAGGCGGTATCACCCAGCACATCGGCTCATACCGTTACGACGTCGGCGGTAGGAACATTGTTTTCCTCGACACGCCGGGGCACGAGGCATTCACAGCCATGCGCGCCCGCGGCGCAAATATGACCGATGTCGTGGTGCTGGTGGTCGCCGCCGACGATGGCGTAATGCCCCAGACCATCGAGGCGATAAACCACGCCAAGGCTGCGAAAGTGCCCATAATTGTGGCGTTGAACAAGATCGATCTGCCCAATGCGAACGTGCAGCGAGCGCTCGGTCAACTCGCCGAGCACGATCTCCAGCCGCGAGAATGGGGCGGTCAGACCGAGGTGATACATACTTCGGCCACCGCGGGCGAAGGCATCGACCAACTCCTGGAAACTATCGTCCTGGAAGCGGAGTTGCTGGAACTGAAGGCCGATCCGACCGGTCCGGCTTCCGGATGGGTAATCGAGTCGCGGCGGGACCCGTCCAGGGGCGTTCTCGCCGGCCTGCTGGTGCGCGACGGTACGCTGAATACCGGTGACGTGATTCTCTGCGGGTGTGCTTCGGGACGAGTGCGGAATATCCTCGATGATCGCGGAAAGATGATCGAGCAGGCCGGACCCGCCAGGCCGGTTGAAATCTCCGGCCTGGACGAAGTGCCCGACGCCGGAGACCGCTTCTACGCTGTCAGCGATCCGTCTCGCGCCAAAGATATAGCCACCGAGCGCCGTCGAAAACAACGCGCCGAAAGCCTCGCAGCGGCGCCGCAGACCACGCTAGAGAACCTCTTCGACCGTATCGAAGCCGGCGAATCGGCGGAAATGCGGCTTATTGTCAAGGCAGATGTACAAGGCTCGATAGAGGCGCTAATCGGCAGTCTCCGTAACGTGGAACTGGAGCTGGTAAAAATTACAATCCTGCATTCCGGTGTCGGCGGTATAACCGAAAGCGACGTACTCCTTGCCGAGGCGTCCGAGGCGGTCATACTGGGCTTCAGGGTCGCAGCAGACAGCAGGACCCGCAATATGGCCAAACAGAAGGGCGTTGATATTCGCATCTATCGCGTGATCTACCACCTTATAGAGGAAATCGAACAGGCGCTCCGCGGGATGCTGGCTCCGGAAATTGTCGAGCAGATTACCGGCCAGGCCGAGGTGCGGGAAGTATTCAAGATCTCCCGCACCGGAACCATAGCGGGATGCTACGTTAATGACGGCCTTGTCGCCCGCAACGCCACAGTCCGACTCATCCGCGACGGTATTGTCGTTACCGACGGGCGCCAACTGGCGAGCCTGCGCCGGTTCAAGGACGATATTCGGGAAGTCCGGGCCGGAATGGAATGCGGACTGCGGATCGGCGATTTCGACGACATCAAGGTCGGCGACGTGATCGAGGCGTACCGGTCGGTTGAAGTAGCCCCGGAAGCGCCGGCAACCCGCTCGCACGTCGGGACTACCAGGTGATGCGCCATGGCGACAAAAGTGGGCCTGCTGCACCTGGAACTCATGATCGCCGACGCGATGAGCCTGAAAGACAAACGCCGCGTCGTCAAGGGCTTCAAGGACCGCATCGCACACCAGCGGAATGTCTCGGTAGCCGAGGTCGATCACCTCGATAGTATTCGTTCGGCCACCCTGGCCGTGGCGATGGTCGGCTCGGACGGACGATACATCGAAGGGGCATTGGCGAAACTCGTCGATGCCGCCAGGGCAAATCGAGCGTGGGTGCTGATCAACTACGAGATTGAAATTCTATAAACGCTGAAATGAATCGCAGAACTGAGCGTATCGGAAAACTCCTCCAGCATGAGATCGGGAAAGTCCTGATCGAGAAACTGGCTGATCCCAGGATCGATGCCGCGAGGACCTCAATTACGCGGGTGAAGGTCCAGGAAGACCTGCTTGCCGCGAAGGTCTATGTTTCGATTATCGGTACGGAGGCACAGCAGCGTCGCTGCATTGAGGCCCTGGAACGAGCGGCCGGCAGGATCCGGATACTCGTGCGGGACCAGGTCCGGATACGACATATGCCCGCGCTGGTGTTCGTTGCGGATCAACAATTCAAAGAAACGCTGAAAACCTGGGACCTTATCCGCCAGGCGATGGACGAAATACACGACCGGGAAGATCAGCAGGACGATTCGCCGGAACAAATATAGTCCACGAATTACACAAAAACGCAAAAGAGATTAGTCCACGAATTACACAAATTACACGAATAGAAAAAATAAAAGCAAAAAAGAAATGGAAGTTAATTTCAGCGAAAATACAGTTTGGGAACATCCAGCCGGAATTCGGGACAAAGAGCCTGAAGGCACGGAGCATAGTTTTACAAATGCGGCATTAATCCTTTTTTCAAAAAATTCGTGTAATTCGTGGACTAAATTCCTGAATCGGGTAGATAACTCATGAAAAACAGCGCATTTTACGCAAAGAAAATCAAGCGTCTCATGGGCAAAAAGTCCCCGACCGCTCCGACCGAAGCAGTTGACCGGATCGAGCTGTTGTTGAAGGGTATCCTTGGAGACGACACGACAACCAGTCGGGCCTCTTCGGCCATGACTGTTTTGGGTGAAGAGTTCGTTGATTTCAACGAACTGCGCGTCAGTCCTCCCAGAGACATTGTTGAGGTTCTTGGCGAGGATTTCCCGGGTGTCCGCGCCAAGGCCGAGTCCATAACCGGCGCGCTCCAGGTTGTCTTCGACCAGACCAACTCGCTGTCTCTTGATTTCCTTGCCGCCAAGCCCAAGCGGGAGATTCGCGCCGCGCTGCGGAAGAAAATGGGCTTGAGTTTATACGCCGAGAGCATGGTAACGCTCTATGGCTTCAGCGGTCACGCCATGCCCGTCGATAACCTCCTGCTGGAGGCGCTGAAACTCGACGGATACATTTATCCCGACAGCGACCTTCCGGACCTTCAGGGTTTCCTGGAGCGGATTACACTGGCAAAGGACGGAATCGCCACTCACGAGACGCTTCGGGAATTCGTCGCCGGCGCCGAAGCGCAGGTCATCAAACAAAGACGCCGTCTCCAGAAACAGGCAGAAGCCGCCAGGGCCAAGGCCGAAGCAGAAGCAAAGGCAAAAGCCGAAGCAAAAGCAAAGGTCGAAGCGGAGAAAAAGGCAAAGGCCGAAGCAAAGGCCAAGGCAAAAGCAAAGGCCAAAGCAAAAGCGAAGACCAAAGCCAGGAAAAAGACACAAGCCAAATCGAAGGCAAAGGTCAGAACGAAAGCAAAGTCCGGGGTCAGGACGAAGAAAAAAAAGAAGGCAAAGTCGAAGTCCGCAGCGTCAAGACGCAGCCGGGTGGCACGGTCAAGCCGAACGCCTGCCCGCCGAAGCCTTGGCGAAGGCAGGAAGTGAGGCTTGGCCGTGGGATGCGCCCGCCACGGCCAAGTGAGCCAAGGTCTTGCGACCTTGACTCGCTTGACCGTGCCACCCATCCGAAAAACTGGAGATATGCTCGTGACCGACAAGAGACGAGAAGGAAAACTCGTACTGGGAGTACCCAAGGGTTCGTTGCAGGACAGTACGGTGGAACTGCTGCAACGGGCTGGATACAGACTGTCGATTTCCGCACGGAGTTATTTCCCCTCGATAGACGACGAGGATATTACCGCCATAATGTTCCGCGCCCAGGAGATGAGCCGTTACGTCGAAGACGGCGTCATCGATGTGGGAATAACCGGCAGCGACTGGATCGCCGAGAACGAATCGGACGTAGTGGAAGTAACCGAACTGGTTTATGCCAAGCGGAATCTCCAGCCGGTCCGGTGGGTGCTGGCCGTCCCTGCTGAATCGGCAGTGAACGCGCCCGAGGATATCGCCGGCGGTATCGTCGCCACCGAACTGGTCAACATTACCCGCAAATACTTCGCCGATAAAGGTATCGACGTGAAAGTCGAGTTCAGTTGGGGCGCCACGGAGGTCAAGGCCCGCCTGGTCGATGCGATCGTTGATGTTACCGAGACCGGTTCGAGCCTCCGCGCCAACCGTCTGCGGATTATCGACACGATCCTGGTCTCGACGCCGCGACTTATCGCCAACACCGGCGCGTGGTCCGACCCCTGGAAGCGTGAAAAGATCGAAAACATCGCACTGCTGTTGCAAGGGGCCATTTCCGCCTGGGAGAAGGTCGGACTGAAGATGAACGTCCGGCGCAAGGACCTTCAGGACGTCATAAACCTCCTGCCGTCGGAAAAAAGCCCGACCGTTTCGGACCTGGCCGACCCGGACTGGGTCGCCCTTGAAGTGGTGGTGCCGGAACGAATTGAACGGGAGATGGTTCCCCGGCTGAAACGGGCCGGTGCGACCGGGATCATAACCTACCCGCTCAATAAGGTGATATCGTGATGCGCAGGATATGGTTATCGTTGTGTATCATCATCGGTCTGTCGGGCCTGGCCTGTCAGGGGCCGGACGGAACGACTGCGACCGGACCGGCGCCGCTGCCGGCAAAGGCGATTGTGCCGCTGGCGAAACTCACCCCGCCCATTGAGCGTCCCGTCAACGCCCCCGACACCGAGAAGTTGCCGCAGCGGGCAGCCGGGCTTGTTACCCGCGCCGAGGCGCTGATTGCCGAACGCGATTACGTCCGGGCGATAAATCTGCTCGAACGCGCCGTCGGGTTCGCCCCGTCCTCGCCGCGCATACGCAGGGGGTTGGGGCTGGCCTACGCCGCGCTGGGCGACCGTGCCAAATCCATTCCTCACCTGAGCGCCTCGGCCATGGAAGCGCCTGACAACGTGCGGGTCCAACTGCATCTGGGGCAGTACGCCGCAATGCGGCGGCGGGGCGATAAGGCGACGATATATCTCCGCAGGGCTTTGCTGTGCGGCGACGCGACGGACGATAATCCCGACACCGCCGAGTCCCTGCTGCGACTGGGTTCGCTGCTGGAGCGCCGGGGTTACTGGACGGCGGCGCTGGAATGTTACAACCGGCTGGGCAAACTCATTTCCGCACACGGGCGAAGTTATTCCGGGCGCGGAGCCTTGCGTTCTCTTATCGCCAGGCCGGAGCGATGTATGTCGGCCAGGGGGCGCCTTCTGCTGAAACTTCGCAGGCCCGATGAAGCCGCCGTCCTGCTGGAACGCGCGTATCGACGGGACAAGTCGGATCCCCGCACCGGACAACTGACCGTCGCGGCGCTCCTGAAGACGGGCGATTTCGAGCGGTCGCGGGGCATCGTGATGGAAATGCTCGCCGTACCGCCTCTGCGCCCGCTGGCGATCGCCCTGGCCGTTCACTGGTGCAAGGCGAAAAAAGACGCCTCCGCGCCGCAGGCGCTGCTGGAAGAGCACCTTTCCCGCGGGGGGGCGGATTCGACCTTTGTTATCGCAATGGCCGAGGTTACCGCCGAACTGGGCTTACGCCGCGAAGCGGCGGAGATGCTCTCGAAATACCTCACCAAGGCCCCCGAAGACAAGACCGTAATTTTGCGGCTGGCAAGACTCTACGGGCGGACGGGGAACCTTCACGCCGCCGCAGAGCAGCTCGCCGCCCTGCTGGACGCCGAAGCGAACGAAACTTCACTGGTGTATAAAGAAGTCTCCCTGCTCGGGCGGAAGGGAATAAAGAAGGAATTAATCGATGACCTGGCCGCCGCCGCCTCGAAGAAAACCGAACTGAAACCGGCGCTGCTGACTGTTACGGCAATGCTGGCCGAGACAATCGACCAGCGCGAAAAAGCCATAAGCCTCCTGCGGCAGGTAGTCGGCGCCGATCCGAAATTCTACCCGGCCTACGAGGTAATGGAAAACCTCTATGTCGCCGACGGCAACTTCAAGATGCTCGATGAACTCGTTCGTCAGGTAAGCAGGTGCGCCGGAGATACGTATTTCAGATTCTATTTCATCGGCAAGTGCCAGTTGGATCGCGGCGGTGTCTCTGACGCCATAGACAACCTGGAGCAGGCCCGTGCACGCAGAGGTCGGCACGTGCCCACGCTTCTGCTGCTCGGGCGCGCCTACGTCCGCCACAGGCAGTTCCGCAATGCGGAGCAGCGCCTCTTGTCGGCGTTCAATCTGGCGCCGGGCAACATAGCGGTGGCGGCGGAGTTGTTCGATCTGTATATGAAGCAGCGCCGGCGTATCGAAGCGGGGCGGGTCGTTGCGCGCTGCCTGTCGGCCGGCTCAGGGAACGTACCATCCCGCGTGCTTCAGGGGCGGTTCTATTTCCTGACCAATCAAACTCTCAAGGCGCGCAGGATACTCAAGACGCTCCTGTCTGAAGCGCCCGACAACGTCGCCGTCAGACTGCTGGAGCTGTCCTTCGACCTGCCCGAGTCCCTGGGCGAAAAGCCCATTCCCGCCGCTCAGGCGTCCTCGGCCCTGAAGAAAATCGACCGCATCCTCCGTCTGGACGCTCGCAATGTTCAGGCTCTGGAGTTGCAGGCCGCTATCCTGTCCAACCAGGGCAGGAATGCCGAGTCCGCCAAAGTGTGGGGCCGGCTGCACCGCCGAATGCCCGGCGACATCCGTATCATCTCGACCTGGATAGCCGCATTAATCAAGGCCGGAATGGAAGAACAGGCCGCCGAAGCAGTAGAGAAAATATCCGGGCGCAAGGTGCTCGACCCGGCGATGCGAGTGCTGCTTCTGGAGAGCCTTGTTCGAATCAAGCGATACGCCCTGGCCGAGAAACTCACCGAACAATGGATGGGCGCACCGACCAGTAAAGAGGAACTTATACTTCTCCGCTTTCAGGCGATGAAGGTGTACGAGGCCGCCGGTCATTACGGTAAGGCCCAGCGTCTTCTGGACCGATGGATTGCCTCCGGTCCGGACCGACCACTGCTTTCACTGCTGCGGAGCGAAAAACTTCGTATCTACGGCCTGGCGAAGCGGTTCGACGACGCCGTCGCCTATGCGAAAAAATGGGTCCGGAACGATCCGACCGACTATATGCCCAGAAACGCCGTTATAGCGGTGCTCATGGAAGCGAAAAAGTACGACAAGGCCCACGCGGTTGTCGATGGGTGGATCGCTTCGGCCGGCGACGCCCGGACACTCAAGAGGCTGCGAGTGGCAAAGTTGCTGCTCTACGCCGCACAGAAGCGGTTCGACGAACTGATCCGGTTCGGACAGAAGTGGATTGCCCGCGAAGGCGACTCCGACCGGATTTTCGACATCCTCCTGGCCGTACTGATAGAAAATGAGCAATATGATCGCGCTTTGAAGGTCGCCGCCGATCGATTGACCCGTCAGGAAAAACTGCCCGACGCCGCCCCGAAGCGCGCGGATAAGATTTTCAAGACCAGGAAGACGACGATCGAGATCCTGCTGCTGGCGGGTCGGAAGCGGAAGGCACTGGTTCGCGCCCGCCGACTCGTCAAAGAAAAGCCGGACAACTTCAAGGCGCTGCGTCTGCTCAGAATGGCGATGGCGTCCCTCGAAAAGGACGATGAGGTTCTGAAAATATCAGAGAGGATGTTGAAACTCGACCCTGACGATCCCGGCATCAACAACGATCTGGGCTACATCTGGGCGGACCGGGGAATCAATCTGGACAAGGCCGAAGCCATGATCCGCAAGGCCCTGGCGGCCAAGCCGAACGAGATTGCCTTCCAGGACAGTTTCGGATGGTTGCTGTATAAGCAGGGTAGGTTCGCCGAGGCAAAGACCGTTTTCGACCGGATAATCTCCACGGAGAAAGGTCGGCATCCGGTGATGCTCGATCATGCCGCCGATACGTGCTGGCGACTCGGTCTGAAGGCCGAGGCAGTACGCCTGTGGAACCTGGTAGTCGAAGCGGCGAAGAAGGAAAAACATCCCGACAGCGAGACAAAAAAGATTCTGAAAGCGGCGGCGCGGAAGATTAAGGCGGGTCGGCGAAAAGGCGGCAGACCCCCCGTCGCCCCCGTGGGAAAAGGCGTATCCGTACCGAAGGGCCTTTAGGTGGCACAGGTTTGTAACCTGTGCCTGTTTCCTGCACAAGTTGAAAAAATTTGTGCAACAGGCCTGCACAGGTTGAAAACCTGTGCCACCAGGTAGCAGGAGAATTCCAACATGTCAGGACATTCACATTGGTCTAAGATAAAGCGGGCCAAGGCCACTACCGACGCACGCAGGGGACGATTGTGGTCAAAACTTGCCCGGCGGATTATCGTCGCAGCCAAGACCGGAGGCGGTAATCCCGACGAGAACCTGCAACTGCGATACGCCATCGACGACGCCAAGGCCGCCAACCTGCCCAAAGATACCATCGCAAACGCCATAAAACGCGGTACAGGCGAACTCGGGGCCGCTAACTACGAACGTATCATCTATGAAGGTTACGGACCCGAAGGCGTCGCCGTCATGATCGAGTGCCTGACGGACAACCGCAACCGCACCGTACCGGAACTGCGAAAGATCTTCGAACGAGCCGACGGACAACTCGGCGCCACCAACTGCGTGGCGTGGATGTTCGCCCAGAAAGGCACGTTCACCGTCCCAACCTCGGCAATAGAGGAAGATGCTCTTATGGAAATCTGCCTCGACGCCGGGGCCGACGATATTTCCAAGGAAGGCGATGTATTTGAAGTTACCTGCCAGGTCGGCGAATTCCACGCCCTCAAGGAGGCCCTGGCGGAAAAGGGCGTCGAGACCATCGCAGCAGAGATCGCCATGATTCCGAACACCACCGTCAAAGTCGGCGCAGATAAGGCCCAGCAGGTGCTCAACCTCATGGAATCGCTGGAGGAACACGACGACGTTCAGAATGTCTTCGCCAACTTCGACATCCCCGACGAAGTCGCCGCCAAACTGGAAGAAAATACCTCGTAATCCAGTAGTATTCCGTCAACCATAAATCTATGAGTGGCACAGGTTTGTAACCTGTGTCATTCGCACAGGTTGCAAACCTGTGCCACCATAAATAACTTATTGGCAGAGTAGTAGTTCCGATTCACAAGTCCAATTATCCCCTAGTAATCAACGCAGAAATTTGCCTATATTATTTATTTTACCCATATTACCATTTTCGGTAAAGATTTTCTACATATATCTCCGATTTTACCACAGTAGCCCATAATGCCTATCTTGACAGGCAAATAGCGGAAACAGGCATAATTTTCTGTAATTGGTAGTCCGGCCCGGGTCGGACGGGAAAGTAGAAAGGTTTTTATTATGCAGATTGCCGAGGTTTTTGCCCAGTACATGGAGCATCTTTTAGCAGGGAAGCGTTGCGAGGCGCGGGAGTTAATCACGGCTACGCTCGATCGCGGGGTTTGTGCCCGCAAGTTGATCAAGTCTGTAATCTGGCCGGCAATGGTACAGATTGAGCGGCTTTACACAGAGGGAAAGGTCAATCGCCTGTTGGAGCATATGGCTACGCGGATCAATCGGATGATCGCCGACCAGGTTCAGGCGCATCTGGCAAGGAGCCAGAAGAACGGGATGCGCCTGCTGGTCGCCTGCGGAGACGGGGAGAAGGAGGAACTCGGCGCCCAGATGATCGGCGATCTGTTCGAGGCGGAGGGTTGGGGCGTGTGGCTTGTCGGCGCCGGCGTGCCGAACGACGAAACCCTTGAACTGCTTGGAAAACTCCGCCCCGACGTTTTATGCCTTTACGGAACCCAGCCGTCCGGTGTTCCGAGCGTGCGTAAATTAATCGACAAGATTCGTGAAATCGGGGCGCACGAGCAGATGCAGGTGCTGGTTGTCGGAGGTGTTTTTAACCGTGCCGCAGGTCTGGATGAGGAGATTCGCGCCGACCTGTCCGCCCCCGACGCGGCCGAGGCGCTCAAGACCGTACTGGAGCATCCGGTGCGTATTCCCAGACCCGACCTCCCCCAGCCGGGTCGGCGCCGCAAACGCAAGACTACCATCCGCAAACGCACCACTAAAAAAAGAAAACGCCGAGCAGTTGCGGCAGCGTCATAGCACTCTGTAACACATATTTTATGGGTGGCACGGTCAGATAGTTATCGATTCACCCGGAGCGAGGACGTGAACTTTACAGGGTGCCGCGGCGGCGAATTTTTCGGCATCGGCCGATGAGCCTACGATGTCCCCGAAGTGGTATGGAATTGCCGCAGCCGGTCCGATCGTCCGGACGGCCTCGGCGGCTTCGGCTGCGTCCAGTGTGTAGGTCCCGCCGACCGGCAGTAACGCCAGGTCTATGCCCGACAGGCCGGACATCTCTTCAATCTGATCGGTATCCCCGGCGTAGTAGATTATCTTACCGTCCATCTCGATGATCGCGCCCAGCCAGTTGTTGGCTTTCGGGTGAAAGTCCTTTCCGACGTTGTAGGCCGGAACGGCCGATATTGTTACGCCGCCGATCTGAACTTTTTCGCCCGGCGAGAGGGCCTTTCCCCTGCCGATCTGCTCGATTGCGTCCAATGAGCCGACGATGTCGCCGCCCTCGGCAAGAACCTTTGCAATGTCTTCGCCGGAGCAGTGGTCGTAGTGCGAGTGGGAAACGAACACTACGTCGCCGTCACGCGGCGAATCGGGAATCTTCCACGGGTCGATATAGACCACGCTCGCCCCGGCCAGACGAAAACTGGCGTGATTAATCCAAGCGATTTCCAATGACATGGCAGGCTCCTTAATCCGACCACTTTCGACAATGATTATCGACGAAATTCGGAGATGTTACCAGTGCAATTACATTTCCATACCCCCGGTATTCCGAAACTGCCCGTGAACCCCGGTCTTGAATTGCGGGCGGGTCCGGGTCGATAATGTCAGTGAGTGTTCCAGCGCATCCTGGATTCGCAGCAGATCGTCCGGATAGCCGGCATGGTCCGGGCGGGGGTGGTAGTGAAACTGACCGGCGTGTGGGGGTCTTCTGCGCCCCTGCTGGCTGCGGCTGTGGGAGTCTCGAGAAGAAAGCCTGTCCTGATAGTCTGCAACAGCGCCGACGAGGCGGACGCCGCCGCCGATGACGTGGAGGTGATGAGCGGTCTGTCCGCTGAGATCTTCCCCGCCTGGGACCTGCCTGCCGGACAGGTGGGGATGACTCTTCCCGGACCGGCCGGACAGTTCGACATCGGTCCCGACCATCTTAACGACGAGATTACCGGCGAGCGTCTGCGTCTGTGCTCGCTGCTTGCTCTACAGACAGGTTCGCAACAAGCATCCGGGCCGCGGGACAAAAATGATCGGCCCGGCGTCATCGTTGCATCCGTAATGGCGCTGATGCAGCCGGTGCCTCGGGCCGAAGTGCTGGCCGCTGCGCAGATGAACCTGCGGACCGGCGGTCGGTTGGAGCCGAGAAAATTAATCGAGTGGCTTCTCGATGCCGGATTCGAGAGTCTTGACGCCGTGGACCAGGCCGGTGAATTCGCCCATCGGGGCGGGATCGTCGATATCTTCCCGCCGGGCGGGTCGCTGCCGGTACGCGTCGAGTTCTTCGGCGAGCGAATCGAATCCATCCGTAAGTTCGACCCGGACACGCAGCGATCGACGGTAAAGATAGACGGTTGCGACCTGGCGGCAATCTCCGCCGGCAGGGAAACCGACCCGGACAGGACGACTCACCTGCTGGATTACCTTCCCGACGGGTCGATTGTCTGCCAGATCGGCCCGGTCGAATTGCGTTCGATGGCCGAGACTCTTTACCTTCGTTTGTCCGATACGCCGGGACCGGTCGGGGCTATCGGCCTGCACGAACCCGACACCATACTCAAGGCGGCGGACAGATTGGCCGTGGTGGAGATGTCCGTCTTTGCTCCGGCAGGCCAGTCGCAGCGGCGGGACGAAATCGTCCCGATGGGCATCCATACGCTCCAGGCCGCCGGGAGCGCCGATGCGCCGGATCGCCCGCCGGCCGGACCGACCGAATCACTGGATAAACTGGAGCGCCTTACCGGCGAAAACGAGGTCTGGGTGTTTTGCGAAACGCCGGCAGAGAGGGACCGTTTTGGCGAACTGCTGAAGGCTAATCACGCGGAACTTGCCGGGGCGGTGCGGACCGGCATCGGGCACGTGGACTGCGGGTTCTACTGGCCCGACCAGCGTCTTGTGGTAGTCGGGCATCATGAGATATTTCATCGTTACGCCCGCCCGCGCCGGCTGAGACGGATCCGCGCCGGCAGACCCATTGATTCGTTTCTGGACCTGGCCGAGGGCGATTACGTCGTCCACGTTACCCACGGCATCGCGCGTTTCGCCGGGTTCAGGACGCTGGACGCCGACGGGCGAAAAGAGGAGTTCCTGACGCTTCGGTTCGCCGGCGGCGCCCTCCTGCACGTGCCGGCCAGCGAGATCCAACTGGTTCAGAAATATGTCGGCGCCGGGCGGGCACGTCCTTCGCTGTCGCGACTCGGCGGGTCGGCGTGGTCGCTGCGGAAGGAGCGGGTCGCCGGCGCTACCCGCGAACTCGCTGCCGAGTTGCTGCGACTACAGGCGATCCGCAATTCCGCGCCGGGGATTAGTTACGGCGACCACAGCGAATGGCTTACCCGTTTCGAGCAGGAATTCATTTATACCGAGACGTCCGATCAGATTTCGGCGATGCGGGAGATTTACGCCGACATGGTCGAGGCCCGCCCGATGGACCGTCTGCTCTGCGGCGACGTTGGATTCGGAAAGACCGAACTTGCCATGCGTGCGGCATTCCGCGTCATCGAGGCCAGCAGGCAGGTGGCGGTGCTCGTGCCGACGACGGTCCTGGCGGCGCAGCATTACCGCACCTTCAGCGAGCGGTTCGCCGACTATCCCATCGAAGTCGAGGTCATCTCGCGGTTCCGCTCAAAGGCCGACCAGGCGAGGATCGTCGCCGCAGCCGCCTCCGGCAGGATCGACATCCTCATCGGCACGCACCGCCTGCTGTCGAGCGACGTGCATTTCGCAAACCTGGGGCTGGTTGTAATCGACGAGGAGCAGCGATTCGGCGTCGAGCACAAGGAGCACCTCAAGCGGATGCGCGCCGACGTGGACGTGCTGACGATGACCGCCACGCCCATCCCGCGGACGCTGCACATGGCGCTGATGGGCCTGCGCGACATATCGAGCCTGGCCACGCCGCCGATGGACCGGCGGGCGATCTATACCGAGGTCTGCCGGAGCGACGACAGTCGCATCCGGGCCGCCATACTGCGGGAACTGGACCGCTCCGGGCAGGTGTTCTTCGTCCACAATCGCGTCTTCGACATCGAGTCGGTCGCCGATCAAATACGGTCTCTTGTGCCGGAGGCGCGCGTGGAATTCGCACACGGACAGATGCCCGAACGCGGACTGGAAAAGACCATGCTCCGCTTCGTCGCAGCCGAAATAGACGTCCTGGTATGCACGACGATAATCGAGTCCGGCCTGGACATACCCTCGGCCAATACGATGTTCATTCACGACGCCGACAGGTTCGGCCTGGCGCAGCTTCACCAGCTCCGCGGGCGGATCGGGCGATACAAGAATCGGGCGTACTGCTGCCTGCTGCTTCCGAACAGCCGCCCCGTCAGCCGCGTCGCAGCCAGGCGGCTCAAGGCCGTCGAGGAGTTCTCCGACCTGGGGGCGGGGTTCCAGATAGCCATGCGCGACCTGGAGATCCGCGGCGCCGGCAACATCATCGGGGCCGAACAAAGCGGGCACATCGCGGCGGTGGGATACGAATTGTACTGCCGGATGCTGGAGCGAGCGGTGGCCGGGCTGCGCGGCGAAGAGACCGCCGAACCGCCGCCGGAGGTCCACGTGGAACTGGCGGCGGAGACCTACATCCCGCGATCGTACATCTCGTCGGCCCGACAGCGGATGGAGATTTACAGGCGGCTGGCGCTGTGTCGAACGAGCGAGGAGTTGACCAGGTTGTCGGACGACCTTGCCGACGCCTTCGGCCCCGTCCCGCCGGCGGCCGAAAGCATGCTGACCGTCGCGGAGATTCGGATTCTCTCCGGCAAGGCCGGAATAGACCGTATCGTCCTGATGCCGCCCGACGTGGTATTTTCCATCAACAATCCTTCACTGGCCGATACGGTTCTGGCGGACCTTTCAGGCACGGTTCGCCTTGTCGATGAACGGACAGTACACTGGCGTCCGCCGCCGGCGTACCTGGAAAGGCCCACGCTGCTGAACGTCCTTGCAAGGCGATTGCGGAAAGCGGTGGGAAAGATATAATAATTATGCTGCACACAACGGGTGGCACGGTCAAGCCTCACTTCCTGCCGATAGGCAGGAAGTAAGGCTTGGCCGTGATGCCGCCGGACCACGGCCAAGCGATATTGAGGCCAAACAGCCTCAACATCGCTTGACCGTGCCACCCGTGCGTTTTCATATTATCCATTGGACAGAACTGGTAAGTCCTCGTGAAGCGAATTGCGTCAATCCTGGTTGTAGCGTTATTTGTCGCCGGTTGCGACTGGTTCGAGCCGAAGGCCCGCGTCATCCAGCCTGACGAGGAATATGCTGTCGAGAACCCCGCCACGCGGCCGGCGAAATCCGGCGATACAGATTCTCGACCTGTGCCTGAGACCGGTCCGGCAAAGGCGGCAGGTTCGACCAAACCCGATCCGCCCGAGCGCCCCATAACCACAACCCGCTCATCGGCGCAGTATCGCATTATCGGGAAGTCCGAAATCGTTTCCGCCAAGATGCTCCAGGTCAACGACAGGTTCATCACCCTCGACAAGGTGCTGCGTCCCGTTCGGCGAAAGTTGACCGAAGCCGCCGCGGGCGTCGGCGAGAAAGTCTTCCGCATCAAGGCGATGGAGATAATCAGCAGTGAAATCCGCAGACAGATCAAGCATACGCTGCTGCTGGCGGAGGCCGATAATCGTCTCACCGACGCTCATAAGAAACTTGTCGATGAAAAGGTTGCCGAACGGCTCCGCCAGAACATCGCCGAGATGGGCGGCAGCAAGGCGAAACTCGACAAGCACCTCCGCAGCGAAGGAACCGACCTGGCGACCTGGCGGGAGGATTTGAGACAGGCGCTGCTGATCCGCTCTTACATGCATGACCGGGTGGGTAAGCGGATAATTATCAACCGACGGACGATGTGGGAATATTACGTTTCGCACCGCCTGGAGTTCTGCAAGTCCGACAGTGTGCGGATGCAGATTATTTACGTTCCGAGCGCCGATTTTCTTCCGAAGGATCGCAGACCCACCGAGGCAGACCGCCGGGCCGCCCGCAGCAAGGCAAAGGCCCGTGTTACCGAGGCCGCAGCAGCATTGGCGCGCAGCGAGGAATTTGACAAGGTCGCCAAAAAAATCAGCGCCGGACCGATGGCGCAAAACGGCGGCGTCTGGAGCATGATGGAGCGCGGCAGTTTCCGCGCCGAGGCCGTCGAAGAAACCGCATTCGCCCAGGGCGCGGGAAAGACGAGTAAGGTAATCGAGACGCCGAACGGATTTTATATCGTCAAGACCCTTGCCGTCCAGCGCGGCGAGCAAGCCCCTTTCGAGAAGGTCCAGGATATAATCACAGAAAAACTCCGCCGCCGGCAGTTTGAAAAACTCACCTATGAATATCAGATGAAACTGTACAGCAAGGTAACGATTGTCGAGGCGGATCAATTCGTACGCCGCGCAGTCGATGCGGCGGTGCAAAAGTTTTACAAAAGGTCATAGGTAATAGGGCATAGGATATAGGGAACACGGATAATCAAAGGGCTGGTTTGAAACTGGCGCGAAGAATGAAAAGCCCTGAAACGCTGTCAAGACTGAGAGATCAAATTGCTCTTCGAAAAGTTATAACCGCTTGGGACCCAGTGGGCTTAATGGCATGTGGTTGTCCGGAAGATGAGTACGATTGCCTTGTGACAGAAGTGCTAAAGCGGCTTCGACAAGGTGAGGGTAGAAAGAAACTTGTTGAGTTTCTGGTCTGTCATTTCCCAAGGCACTTTAGTGTTAGGGTTTCCAAAGGAAAAACCAGAGAGGGCGTAAAGCAGATCGTTTTGTGGTGGGAAAATGATGCCGAAAGCGCCAATCTCAAGGCCTGATTTCCGATAACACATTCAACCACTGAACCGTTTAACCAATCCACCAATCAACCATCTTTCTGGATTATATCCAGACCTTTACGGTCCGAACCGGCCCCGTCCCAACGGTGCGATTTGATTGAATCGGTAATGGCGGCGGCGCAGCGGATGGCGGCGAGACCCGCGGCAGCGGGCACGACCGGTTCGGCGCCCTCGGCGACGCAGCGATAAAAGGCCTCGGCCTGCTTGCGGAGCGGCTCGACGTCGTCGGAAACTTCCAACTGCTCGACCTTGATGAGCTTTGTGTAATCGACCTTACCGGCCAGTTCGCCCAGGTTTTTCACGTCCATCTTCCGGGCCATCCGGATAAGGTCCAGGTTTTCGCTCTTCTTGACGACGATGCCGACCTTCCTGCCGTAATCGACCGACAGGTACGCCTGTTCTGAGAAGATCCGCATCTTCCGCTCGCTCTTGATGGCGAGGCGCGACGCGGTCAGGTTGGCGACGCATCCGTTTGCGAAGGTCAGTCGCGCGTTGGCGATGTCCTCTGACGCACCCAGAACGTTGACGCCGACTGCCTCGACGCCGACAGGCTCGTCGGCGACCATCATCCCCACCAGGTCGATGTCGTGAATCATCATGTCAAGCACAACGCCGATGTCGGCAGAGCGAAAGGTGAACGGGCTGATGCGGTGGGCCTCGATAAACTTCGGCGTGATCTCGAACCGTCGCATGGCCTCGACTGCCGGGTTGAACCGCTCGGTATGCCCTACCTGGACGCTCGAACCGGTTTTTTTCGCAAGGGCGATAAGTTCCTCCGCCGCTGAAACGCTGTCGGCGATGGGCTTTTCGATCAGGACGGCCTTACCGGCGGCGACGAACGGGCGCGCCGCAGCCACGTGGTCGCTGGTTGGCGTGGCCACGATGGCTGCATCGACCAGATCGACGGCCTCGGCGGCGCTGCCGACGGCGGGAACGCCGTACTTTCCGGCAGCGGCCTCGAGGACGGCGGCGTCCGTATCGACTACGCACGCCAGCTCAACTTCCGGCATCTCCGAGATAACCCGGCAGTGAAGACCGCCCATCCGACCAAGACCGATTACACCTATGCGAATGCTCATCTATGTCTGTGTCCTCTATTAGACCTGATTTGTTGAATTGGGTGGCACGGTAGATTACACTAACGCTCATCCGCCTTCGGCTCCTTCGAAAAACTCCTGCGCCTCCGGCGGGACTTTTCCGCGGAATGCCTCGCGGTGCCGCCCGAAACG
>DAOVFI010000192.1 GCA_030673005.1 Planctomycetales bacterium | reverse complement strand
TGCCTGAGCCTTCCGAGCAGGAGTCATTAATGGAGGCGATCTATGGTCCGGCAGGAATAAAGATGGGCTGCCTGGACGGTCCCGCCGCCGAAACAGTCGTAAATCTGGGGCGCAAACTGCTGAACCGCGGCACCTGTGCGATTCTGCCCGGATGCACCGAACCCGGTCTGGCGCTGAACGATGTTGACTTTCCCGTAATCAATCCGGTCGTCATCCTTGCACGCAAGGCGGTCCGCGAAGTAAAGGGCGGTCCGTAGTCCGTAGGGTGCGGAAGGTTCTGTTTCCTGCACACCCTACGATTACGACTACGAACTACGGCCTCATCATTCAAAGTTCGTTATTCAGTATCACCTTTCTCGACCAGTGCGATGATTTCATCGGCAAGATCGGTTTTGGTTCGTCTGGACCACGACAGGACGATTCCGTCAGGCGCAAGTATGCAGGCGTCGGAGACCTCTGCTGCAATTGCGGCAGGGCGGTTGACGACGATATAATCGGCGTTCTTGCTTTTCATCTTGTCGCGGGCCTTGGCCTCGATCCGGTCTGTAGGGACGTCCTCGACGGCGAACGCGACGATTGTCTGGTCGGCGCGCTTTCGCAGACCAAACCCGGCCAGGATGTCCTCGGTCGGCGCCAGCGTTATTCGCACAGAACCGGACGATCGCGAAATCTTGGTCGCCGAAGGCCTCTCGACGGTGAAATCGCCGACGGCGGCGGCCATGATGAGGGCGTCGCAACCGTCAAAGCGGGCATCAAGGGCTTTCTTCAATTCATCAACAGTAACAAACGCCACGACCTCGCACCCGTTCGGCGGCGGCGTCGGAACCGCACCTGTAACCAGCGTTACCTTATGCCCGGCGGCAACTGCGGCGGCGGCGCAGGCGTAACCCATCTTCCCGCTCGAGGCGTTGGTGATGAAGCGGACGTTGTCGATGTACTCCCGAGTCGGACCGGCTGTTATGATGATGTTCATTGCAATCAACTCAGAAATCCAGTTTCTTCGGCGGCTTGTCGAGTCGGACGTATTTCTGGGCGATCCAGTCGGCCTGGACCTTGAAAATCCGGTATCCGTATCCGCGAAGATCGACGGGGCGGAAGGTGCCGCCGACGGTATAGATCGTAAAATCGCCCGTGTTGCACTCACGGGTGATGTGTGTGTGTCCGGCCAGTATGACGCGGACGCGGTACTTGCGGGCCAGCGTCAGCAGGCGCTTGCGGGCTGTCGGATGCATGTTGGTGAGTTTGTGGCGTTCGTCCTCGGTCTTCGTATAGGGCGGGATGTGCAGGAGTATGAAAACGTGCGTTCGTTTCTGATGCCTTGAATGGGCAAGTGTTTTTTCCAGCCATCTCCACTGCTCGGCAACTTCGGCGCTGAATTGTTCGTCTTTGTTCTTGAAGTAGCGGGTATCGGTGCTGAACGTTATTGAGTTGAGGCAGATAAAGTCGCAGTTGTTGTGTGTGAAGACGTAGTAATCCTTTCCGTATTTTCGGCGCCAGGTCTGAAGTGTTTTATGGTCGCGGATGTCGTGGTTTCCGGGTACGAAGCGGACGGGGACCTCGAATTTCTCCAGGGCCGAGTCGAGCGCGTCGGTCATCTTTTCCTTCAGCCCGTGCGTCATGTCGCCGGGGATGAGGGCGAAGGCGGGCTTGAGACGATTTATCTGTCGTAGCTGCCGTTCGAAGCGGCGGTTGGTTCCCTTGCTGAACCCGACGTGCGGATCGCCGGTGAAGATGAAGTAAAACGGTTTAAACGCCTGCGTTTGTTGTGTCGTCGCCTTCATGGTGTCGGTTGGGTTTGATGTGAGTTTATTCGCAGTGGGGGTCTTTTCGCAAGAGGCAAGCAGGAAACACGCTTGAATCAGACCCGCTGCAAGAGACAATCGCCATGCGAGCCGCTTTCCGTCCGGAGCGGTCATACCAACAACGATCGTCTTGCCGACCGCTCCCTGACGGTCGCGGCTCGTTTTGCGTTTCATATCAGAGACTGTGCTACGGTTTTTTGAGCAGCGTTTGGGCGGTTTCGAATATCACTTCGGGTTCGGACATTCTGCCGATTCCGACGTCGCCGCAGGCGAGTCGGCCTTCTGCCGGTCCGACGGTGTGGAAGCCTCGCTCGACGAGTCGCTTGAGGTTTTCCTGTGTAGGCTCTGCCTGCCACATTCGAGTATTCATAGCCGGTGCGATAAGGATATCGCACGCTCCGCAGGCTGACAACGCCAGGGTAGAAACCAGGTCGTCGGCGATGCCGACGGCTATTTTTGCAATGATGTCGGCGGTGGCGGGCGCGACGATCATCAAGTCGGCGCGCTCCGTCAGAGAAATATGCTGCGCCTGGTAATTTTCGCCTACCTGCCACAGTGAAGTATAGACCTGCCGGCCCGTGAGTGTCTGGAAGGTCAATGGCGCGACGAATTGCCTCGCCGCTTCGGTCATGGCGACGGTTACACCGGCGCCGCTCCGGACAAGCCTGCTTGCCAGGTCGGCGGACTTGTAACACGAGATGCCGCCGGTTACGCACAGCAGCACTTCAAAACCCGTCAGCGGTGCGTTTTCTTCGTCGCTCATGGTCACCATCCACGGTCGAGGCCAAAGGTGGGCCTCCGCTGCGCCTCCGGCCCACCTTTCCACCTGCGAAGGCAAAAGGTGGGTCTGCGCTTCGCTCCGGCCCAGCCTACGACTTCTTCCTTTCGGGCAGCCGGATTATTTCCTCGGGACGGGGCACGTCGGAGTTGTCGTAGTCGATGGCGATCTTGTCGTCGAGGATTTCCTGGATGACGACTTCCATATCTGTCATGCCGGCGGTGCGTTCGACCAGCGGCCTGGAACCTTCGAGAAGTTCGCCCCAACGCTTCATTATCAGCGCGGCCAGTTTGAACCGTCCTCCCACCTTATAAACCAGATCGTCGCTTTTCAGTGCCTCAATCATACCTGTTCCTGCTCCTGCCCGTCGTCGGGCGAGTTGACAATATCGACCACCTTCCGGACGGTCCGGTCAAGGTCGTCGTTGACTATCATATGAGTATATATTCCGCTGCCCGTTGCGACACATATTTCTTCTCTTGCCCTGGCGAATCTTCGTTCGATTGACTCGGGCGATTCGGTGCCTCTACCGGAAAGACGGCGTTTCAGTTCGTCCTCGTCGGGCGGTCCGATGAACAGGAACGCTGCGTCCGGCATCTTCTGATGCACCTGCCTGCCGCCATGGATGTCGATCTCGAGGATGACCGTCCCGCCGGCAGACATCGCCTCGCGCACGGGCCTTGCCGGCGTGCCGTAATAGTCGCCGAAGACCTCCGCCCATTCCAGCAGTTGACCCTCGGAGATCATCTTCTCAAAGGACTCGCGATCAACGAAGAAATAATCCCGGCCTTCAACCTCGCCTGTGCGGGCCTTGCGAGTCGTGGCCGAGACGCTGTAGACAGCGCCCGTACGCCGAAGCACCTCGCGGACAATAGTACTCTTGCCGACCCCGCTCGGCCCGGTGATCACGATTAAACGTCCGTCGTTCGTCATTTATTGTAGGGTGTGGAAGGTTCTTTATCCTGCACCTGTCTGCCGACAGGCAGGCACCGAAACGCTCATTGGTTAATCGTGGTGTGCCTGCCTATCGGCAGACAGGCAGGAAACAGAACCTGCCGCACCCTACGCCCTTGGTCTATTCCACGTTCTGGACTTGTTCCTTGATGCGGTCGATGGCGGTTTTGATTTCCACAGCGGCCCGCGATATGTCGCCGTCGTTTGCCTTGGAGGCGATCGTATTGGCCTCGCGCAGCATCTCCTGTGCGAGGAAATCGAGTTTCCGCCCGGGCTGGTCGGTGTTTTTCATTACGGCGCGGAACTGCTCGACGTGCCCTGCCAGGCGCGACAGTTCCTCGGCTATGTCGCACCTCTCGGCGAAGATCGCCACTTCCCTGGCAAGGTCCTGTTCGTTGAGTTTCAGTTCCACCGACCCGGCCAGTTCGGCTACGCGCCGGCTTAGCCTCTGGTAGTATTGCTCGACGACCTTCCCCGCCCGTCCGGACACTTCGGCCAGGTGTTTTTCGATGACGCCGCACTGGTCGAGCAGGTCGGCGGCGATGACCTTTCCTTCCTCCGCCCGCATCTGGAGCAGGGCGCCGATCGCCTCTTCGATCAGATTGAGCAGTTCGGATTTTACTTCTTCGGAGAGGTCCTCATGCCCTGGCGGCGAGCAGACGCCCGGCAGCAGCAGCAGGCTGGACATGTCCACGCTGACGTCTATGTCGATCTGGTCCGGCCTGACCATGTCCAACTGCTCGATGTAACGCTCGAGAATGGGAATGTTAATCTGGCTGACCGCTTCGGCGGAAGTAGCGCGCAGCCTCATGGCGAACTGGACGCTTCCGCGATGGAGCCGGCTGCGCAGCAATCGGTCAATGTCGGCCTCCAGATGGGACCACAACTCCGGCAGGCGTATGAAGGACTTGAAATATCGTCCGTTGACCGACCGGACCTCGATAAGGTAATGGTCGCCGGCGATTTCCCGGCTCCCTGTTCCGAAGCCTGTCATCGAGCGGATCATTTACGCATCTCCTAAGGGGTGGCGCGTTCAAGTCGAAGACTTAGCCGTGGGCGATGATAACACGACCAAGCTACGCTTGAGAATTGCCACCCAACTCATCAAATAATATCTCAGGCGGCGCTATCTATCGCGCCGGCGTCGTATCTGCCGGCGTCGTCGCCGGACGACTTGTCGTTCCGGACGGACCGGAGGCGGGCGGCGCCGGTGCGGTGGACGTGGTTGCCGAAGGCAGCGGATACATGTTGACCTGCACCTTGCTCTCCTTCCGTCCGCTCAGATAGGCCCGCGCCTTCAGTACCGAACCAGGCGCGATACGGACTGGGACGTCAAACTTCATCGAGGAACGGGTCGGATCCGCCGGATGGTCGGTAATGGTGCCGACCGTATAGAATATCTCCGCCCTCGGTGTGTCGCACCGGATCCTCACCGATATGGGCTTGCTGATGGGCATAGCGGGGGGGAAACAAATCGGCGTACTGACACTCTGTCCTTTGGGTCGAAACAGTTTATTCGCCCCGATTGCCAGTAACAGGAACACGCCTACAAGAAAGATTGTAACCCAGGTAAAGACGTCGCCGGTCCGTGTGCCGAAAGCGGTGTGCCCGCTCCCGCCGCCCAGGATGCCTCCCATACCGCCGCCACGACCC
The DNA here is from genome assembly GCA_030673005.1 of Planctomycetales bacterium. Taxonomy (GTDB): domain Bacteria; phylum Planctomycetota; class Phycisphaerae; order SM23-33; family SM23-33; genus DAOVFI01. The sequence continues at coordinate 91 of DAOVFI010000192.1, read as the reverse complement.
TTCTGAAGCAATACCACAACTATCAGAAGGACGCAGATAATCACAAAAACGATCGCTAATAAAGAAAGAAACATATTTATCCTCTTAGTCC
>DAOVFI010000172.1 GCA_030673005.1 Planctomycetales bacterium | reverse complement strand
GGTCCTGCTGAGCGGGCTGCTGAGCAGGACGCAAAAGAAGCGGATTACCTACGGCAGGGGTATCTCCGAAATCGTCTCGCTGGTGCTGGACCTTCTGGATAAGGCCGGTGCGCTGCGGACCGAGCCGGAGGACCGAAGGGTCGAAATCCACTGGCCCAACCCGCTGCCCGAAGACGAAACCCAGCGCCTCGTCGATGCGCAGGTCAAGGCCGCCCTGGGCGTCCCAACCGAGCGCGTCCTCGCCGAACTCGGATACGACTCCGACAGCCTCAAAACCCACAAAAAGGCATGAAGAATTTGAGTAAGAGTTCAGCCCTATGCAGAAGAAAAGAGCAAGTCAGGCACACATAGTATTTATCACTCCGTCTGTTTGGAGTGATAAATGCTACCCCTGCGTGGGTGGCACGGTCACGCCGAACGCAGTGAGGCTTGGCCGTGATGGCGCCCATCACGGCCAAGTCTTCGACTTGACCGTGCCACCCGTTAAGCGACGGAGAAATGAAAAAACAATTCTGGAAGACCTGCCTGCCGGCAGGCAGGTGAATTGTTTTTCCATTTCGTGTGCCTGACTTGCTCTTTTCTTCTGCGACTGTTGCAAAGGGCTGAACGGTTACGAACTTTGAAAGGATCAGACAGATGACAGATCAACCTTCCGAGCGGAATCAGCCTGCAAACTCCCCGTCGGCGACGACAAGCGAGGCCGAACCTCTCGCGCTCGCGCCGACAGAGAATCCCGACCAAGGCGCCCCGGAAACGGGCGCACCGGTTGAAATATCACCGACGGGTCCGCGCCTGGTTCCGGTCAACGAGGCGATCAGGTATCGCCGGCGCGCCCAGCAGGCCGAAGCGACGCTCAGGCAGTTCGAGCAGAATCTCGAAGAAACACAATCGCAGTTGTCCGAGCGCCTCGAGCAGTTGGCGACGGCAGAAGCGCAGCGCGACGAACTCCGCCACCAGATAGACACGCTGGCACTGCGTTCGTCGGCAGAGCGGATGCTGCACGAGGCGGGCGTCGGCGACGTCGAAACGGCAATGGCGCTTCTGGAGAAACGCACGGTCTTCACCGAAGACCCCGACGAAAAGGCGCTTCGCCGGGCAGTCGATCAACTCCTTCAGGACAAGCCGCTCCTTCTGGCTTCGGCGCCGTCTCTTCCCGGAAGGACATCTTCGCCGCGACTCGGGAGCATCTCAAAGGCCGCAAGACTCGCCGTCTCGGCAGAGCGAGCCGCCAGCACGGGAAACCGGCGAGACGTAGCCGAATACCTCCGCCGGAGAAGACAGGAATGTACGGAATACTAGAACTGTGAATTATCAATTGATGGTGGCACAGGTTTGTAACCTGTGGCACGGACACAGGATATAACCCTGTGCGACGGACACAGGTTACAAACCTGTGCCACCTCTGAACAAGGAGAACACAAATGGCATTTACAGGAAAAGCGACATATTCAGCCGGTTCGGCGCTTCCGGAAATCGCCGAGGACATATCCGACATTGTCGGCATCGTCTCGCCTTACGAGACGCCGCTGCTGGACCATCTGGGCGATCCGGTCCGACCGGCTGCAAGCACTTATCACGAGTGGCTTGAGGATGAACTCCTGCCGAACACCGACGCTATTGACGACAACACGTGGAGCGATCCGCTCACCGACACGACCTTCGGCGTCGATAACGCCGACCGTTTCCGCATCGGCGACCAGGTTCGACCCGCCGGTTCGGACGAACTGCTGCTGGTAACGGCCACCGACACGGGCGCCGGGACGATCACCGTCGTCCGCGGCTACGGCGGGACCACGGCCGAAGACCTCGCCGACAACCAGGTGCTGCACATCCTCGGAAACGCCGCACTCGAAGGCGACGATTCGCCGGCGGTGCGGTTCACCAATCGCAGCCGGAAGGGCAACTGGACGCAGATCTTCACCGCCGCCGTTCGCGTCAGCGGTTCGGACCTTGCGGTGCGGAAACTTTCAGTCGCCGACGAACTGGACTACCAGAAGACCGAGCGCCTCCGCGAGATGCTTCGCGACCTCGAGGCGACCGTCATCAACGGCACAAGCCCGTCGTCCGACCCGCAGGGGTCCGGCACGGTCCGTCGGACGATGAAAGGGCTTATCCCGCACCTGGCGACGAACGTCTTCGAGCCGGGAGTCGGCGGCTTCCCCGTCGAGACCGACCTGACCGAGACGCAGTTGAACCTGGCGCTGCGGCTGATATGGGAACAGTCCTCCAGCCGGATCGACACCGTCGTCGTCGGCGGATACCAGAAACGCCGGATAAACTCCTTCATCACGTCGAGCCGGGCGTACGGGCCTGACGACGTGGCCTACCGCGACATGGTCGGGGTCTATGAAAGCGACTTCGGCGTCTGTCGGGTCGTCCTGTGCAGGTCGGTACCGCCTGATTGCGCGATACTGCTGGACTCGTCCCGCGTGGACGTCCTTCCGCTCGCGGGTCGGAGTTTCCATTACAAGCCCCTGGCGTCGGCGGGCGACTACGAAGCCGGCGAGGTCATCGGCGAATATACCTGTGAACTCCGAAACGAAAACGCGCACGGGATCATCAAGGGTCTCGATACGGCGTAACGCTTTTTCAGGATCGTGTTTATGGGTTCGTGTTGTCCCGACATGTTGAATTTTGCGAAGCGGCAAGCCCTGCCTACCGGCAGGCAGGCGCGTGGCTAGCCGTTCGGCGTTGCTCACGACGACCCGCTTCGCAAAACGCCGCCGACAAACGGACGCCACGAACTGCACGTGGCACGGGCGTCTCGCCCGTGGAGGTCTCTAATCATGGCCGAGACGGCCATGCCACGATGCGGGAAACCTTGAAATGCTTAAGGACATAAAAAATGAGCAACGAATGTAAAGACCGCGACCTGCTGGCGATTGAGCCGGAGATTTTCACCGGCGGGGGTTTCGATTCGCAGCAGATGTCAGCCGGGACAGACGGCGCAATCAGCGCCGCGACCTTCACCAGCGCGTCAGCCGATTTCACATCGGCGAAGATCACCGCGGGCATGGTGCTGTGCGTCTATTCGGCCGTCCCGGCAGAAGCGCGCAGTTACGAGATAATCTCGGTCGATTCGTCCACGTCGCTGACGGTGTCGATCCTCCGCGCCGATCGCGAAGCCGACGCGGTCGCTCCGCCGGCGGGTTCGGACCTGAAGTATTACATCAACACATTCGGGCCTCAGGTTTGCGCCGCGCGGGACGACCTGCTCGAACGGCTGCGACGGATCAGCGAGACCGACGGGATCGATCCGGCGGATTTCGTCGATTCAGCCCGTCTGCGCAGGGCGGTGGCGTTCGCGGCGCTTGCGGGTATTTTCACAGCCCGCTCGTCCGGCGCTGTCGGCGACGACGCGAACTGGATAAAGGCGGAGTTCTATCGCCGGGAGCACGCCGCCGCCGTCGGAACGCTGCGACTGGCGCGCGACCTCGACGGCGACGGCCTGGCCGATCAGACCCGCTCACTCTCGAACGTTACGCTGCGGAGGAGATGAAAAAGTGTCCGTCGATGCCGTCGATATCCTGAACGACATTTGCCTGACACTCCGCGGCTGCGGCGCGTTCGAGTCCGTAACGATCGGACCCGACGACAACGCCGCCCGCTGGCCCAGAGCAGAGGTGATCCTCCGGTCCGTGGACGAATCGCCGTCGGTCGATGAAGCGGACGGGCGATGGCGCACGCTGAAAGCGCTGGTCCGCATCCACGTCCGCAGCGACGAACCGGCGGGAGCATTTTGGCGCGTCCTGGAACTTGCCCAGACCGCCTGCGAGGCGCTGCTCGTCGATCGCTTCCGAAGTCAGTCCTGCCGGGACCTGTCGATAGGCAAGGCCACCGAATTCAGCGCACTGAAGGTCGAGCCGAAAGTCAAGGCGCCGTACCTGGCTGTCGCCTTCGAGGTCCGCTGCTGTTTTGAATCGGGAGGTGGTCAATAATGGAACGTTACGGCGGCATAGTCGGCGCTACCTTCGGACAAACGAGCCTGGACCTTCCGATCTCCGTCCGCTTCGCTCGCCGGGCAGAAGCCCTCTCCGCCGGCGGCGACTGCGACGCCTTCGACACCAGCGTACAACTGGACAGGCCCGTCATCGGCGCTGAAGTCCGCATCGGCGATACGTCGGTCGCCGATGGTCTCGCCCTGGGTCAGGTCGGCGTCCTTACGGTCGAAATCGCACCCACTCGCAGCGGGCAGACCGGAAGGATTATCACGATAACCAACGCCGTACTGACCGGTATCGAGTTGCTGTTCGAGCAGTCCGCTCCGGCCACGGCGAAACTCACCTTCGCCGCCGAGTCCGCCGCCGGCGATACCGACCCGTTCTCAGCACAGGAGGCCCAGCCTTGAGTTCCTACGACGGTGAAAACCTGTTCGCTTCAGGCCCGCACGCATTCGTCTTAGGCCCATGGCGGCGACAGTCGCACCGCCGGGGTTTCGCCGGCATCGACGGCGAAGTCGTCCTGGACATGGGTCTGCGATCGCGACGGATTACCCAGACAGGGCGACTCCGGGCGGACTCGTCGGGCCAGATGCAAAGCATCCTCGACGCCATCAACGCCCTTTGCGACGGGGCCGGGCACGTCCTGGTCGATAACTACGGCCAATCCCATCCCCGCGTGATTATGGAGCGGTTCGGCCCCACCGGCCCAGTCCGACACAGCAGGGGATTCTACTGCGACTACGAGATCGAGTATCTGCAACTACCATGACCGACACACTCATAACAACCGGGATCGAATACGTCATCGGCGAGCCGGGACTAGACATCGGTTGGGTCGTCCGCTTCGGCTCGACCAATACCGGCCTGCACCACCAGTTGTACATCAACGGCCGGCTGGCGTGCTGGACGGATTCGCCGTCTCAGCGACGCTTCTTCCTCGACGCTCCGGTCGATGCGCCCGTCTCGGTCGTCGTCGCCGCCGTAGCGGAAGAGTATCGCACGACGGACTTGTCCGACCAGTTGCCGGCGGGATTGCGCGATCCGTCCTGGCTCTTCCGCCCGCCGATAGTCCGGTCCGCCGACGGCAGGGTCGGCGACGAGATCGAAATCCTCGGCGACCACGCCGGCGGCGGCGAACTTTCCGATACGCCGCTGGCGTCAGTCGAGGTTTGGCCCGAATGGGTCCCGCGATGGATGTTCGGCGAAGATACCTTCGGACTCGGCGGGTTCGGATACGACGGCGCCGGCGCGCCGGGAATGGGCGCAGGCGCATTCGGGGCCGGGATGTTCGGAATGGACGCCGACCTTATCAGCATCGAAGCGGTTCTCGCCGAAGTCGGCACGCACCGGATCGTCTTGCGAACTCGCGGCGCCGACGGGCAGGTTACAGACTCGGATTCAATTTACGTCGCAGCCGAACCGCCTCCAAACGCAGCCGAAAGCCTCTCGGCAACAAATTACGACCACCAGCAAAAACTACTGACACTCAGGATCAATTAGGAGCCCTTTATAAATAATTGGGTGCCATGCCTTCACGCTTTAGCGGGTAGGCATGTTTACGCCTTTCGCTTCGCTACAGGCGAAAACATGGCACCCGTCAAGAGACATGAAACAAATAGCAGGGAGACAATTATGGCGGAATTATATCCATCCGACGCGGAACTGAACGCCCTTTCGGGCACTACGGACTCCGAGCAGGAGGTGCTGTTCGTTACCACCGGCGAGTCGCCTTATTACACCAGTTTTTACAGGATGCTCTACCGCCTGCTGGACGTTGCGAGGCGCGCCGGCGACCT
>DAOVFI010000498.1 GCA_030673005.1 Planctomycetales bacterium | reverse complement strand
CCCGCCGCTGCCGCCGCCGCCACACCCGCCGGACCCCCCCCGGCAACGAATACGTCCACCTCGTGACGGACAGGTATCTCACGTTGAAACACGATGCTGTCGATTTGAGAATGCTTTGTCATAACCCATATGCTCCTTGAAATGCCGGGACTACGCTGCGCTTCGTCCCAGCCTACGCCTGCACCTTCGTCGCGCAGATAATGACGGTAAGGTATTCCATTTGATTTTTTTCTGCGCCGAAGCGTCCGTTCAGGTAACGCTGAACCTGCCGGAAGTAATCCAAATCAAGCACCTCCAGCGGTTGAATATCTATGTTCCCCCATCCATTATCTTCGAGGATTCTGCGGTATTCAATCGGCCTGACGCGATTCGGCTGGCCGGTGTACTTGACGAGGCGGTAGAAGGAATCCGGATACCGATAGATGTTCAGCGGATCCCGTTCGCGGAGCCGGCGTGTGTGCGTCTGAAGATCGATCACAGCCAGGAAAACCGCCCCGGGACGGACTACGCTGTTGAGTTGTTCAATCGTCCTGCCTACGTCGTCGAAATGCTCGAACGCCGCCTGGCTGAAGACGAAATCCACTCCTTCGCCGGCCAGGACGGAAAGATCGAAATCTCTCCGGCAAAGGTAATCCAACCGGTCGGGCCGACCTGACCGGAACTGCTCCAACTGGCGGCGCAATTCATCCAGGATTGCGTTCTCACAGCCGGTGTCTTCGAGACGTCGGAACAGGCTGACGTAAAACCGCTCGGGATTGCGGGACAGGAGATTGTTCGCGTCGATCGCGCTGTACTTGCATGCGCCCCCCGCCAGCAGGATCAACCCGACTCCCAGGTCCGGGCCTGGACCCAGTTCCAGAACGGTCTTACCGCTCATGCTCGCGGGCCGATCGAGGTATTGGCCGAGGTATCGCAGCCAGTTCTCGACTACTTCGAAATCGTAATCCACGCACCTGTCGATTTGGGACGGTTTGAAATCCCTCGGCCTGCGGTACCCCAACAGTGCGTAGCGGAGTTTATTGACCGCCATGGCCGCAGCGCCAAAAGCGTGATATGCTTGATTCCGCACGCGAGGCGGGCTTGATGTCTGGACATCAGCCATTGCCAGATGAATTTCCGCCCTGCCCCTTCGCCATCCTGCGCAGAACCGCCCGCCAGACATCCATCATATCCAGTTTCTCGGCCCATTGAACTACGTAATCGCGGTCAACCTCCTCGCCGCTGATCCTCAGGATGCCGGCTATATCACGCAAGTGCTTCTCTGACCCGCCTTCCTTGTAGTATTCCATCTTGCTGATGATGATGTCTTCGGGCGCAGCCACCGATACCTTCAGACCGGGTTCAAATTCGACAGTCCTTCGTCTGGCCAACTGTGTCTGACCACGCAGGTTCCGCTGGGCGATTATAAAATCAACCTTACCGGCCGACGTCGGATGAATCAGATTAAACTGTCCGTTACAGCGGACTGCTTCGGCGACTGCTTCGGTGCTAAGGTAGTACTCCGGCATGGGGAAGGCTCGTATCAGTGGTTTCACATCATCGAGCGTAAGAGAAACCACTATATCAATATCATGAGTGAATCTGGCCTCCCCCCACGCAATGCTTCCATAGGACCCCACGATCATGTAGGAAACACCCATCCCCTCCAGCACCTCAACAACTTTTCGCAGGAGTTCACGCTGCTCCACCGAGCAATCTCCGATTAACCTCGTTCTGTACGGCTGCTTCGTCCCAGTCGGGATGTTGAGAAGACACAGCCGCAGTGATCCACTGGCGGGCAAATCTCCACGCCTCGGTTGCAAGGAGCATACGCTCACCCGGCGTCTTTTGGCGGAGAACCTCGGCTATTGCGTCGTCCACAACTTCGATTTGTCCGTCATCGAGACGATATTTCATGGTTTTTTCCGCTATCACCGGCGGCGTTTTTTGCGTTTATTCCGCTGCTTTTTAGTCAGGCGTTTGGAGCGCTGCTTGACCTTGAAGCCGCCGGCGCCGAACATGTCCATCTGACCCATCTGCTTGGCGAAGGCCATCCGGTCGCGCATGCCCATCCCGGCCATTTGC
>DAOVFI010000304.1 GCA_030673005.1 Planctomycetales bacterium | reverse complement strand
GGCTGCGTCCCAGGCAGCGAGCGATCTCGGCCTGGCTTTTTCCAAGAACCAACATTCGATAGATGACTTTTCGTTCGTCGATGGTAAGATGGTGATAGGGCATCGTAGCGACTCCTTTTGATCGAGGTTATTGTGAACACCCTCAATCTACCGGAGTTCGTCTGCGATGTCCCTTGTATTCAGGCATCGTTGCACTTACGGTGTGAATTCGCCAATTCCCTTTGATGAAATTAGTTTTCGTGTTATTATACACGAAGTTGCCGCGGAGGCGACGGGAAGCAGGTGCCCGGCTGCGCGGTACTCAGTATGGATCGCAACTGACAAGATTTGGTTTTGCGTGGCAGGTAGAAAAGGAGGAGCAAGATGCTCAGCGGAAAAGCAGGATGGTTCTTTTGTATCACGCTTCTGGTTACCGGTAGTTTGACATTTGCGCAGACCCCTGGACCCGGTGCGGTGATCGTGGATAACCCCCCGAAAGGCTACTATTGGTGGAACGGCTGTTCTCCCACATCGGCCGGGATGCTGTTCGGTTACTGGGAGGAGCACGGTTACGATTCGTTCCCGGGCAGCCATCGGGACGGACCCGATTATTGGTCGCCCACCTCCGACGACCCTGACGATTACACTGATGCACGGGGCGTGATAGCAAGCTGGGCGCACAAGCAGGCGGGAATTGCCCACGGCTACAACAACGGTTCTTACAAAGACCATACCCCTGACTGTCTCGCGGATTTCATGCTTACCAATAATGGTAGTACGAGTGGTTCCAGTTTTGTCCACGGGCTTGAAACCTTTGGCGCGTGGGACGATCCGCGCACCGATCCGATTGAGTCCCGCAAATTTATCGCTTCGTACAACTGTTCGACCTACAGCGATTACGTCGCCGAGATTGACGCCGGCCGACCGGTTATGCTCTCGCTGGCAGGCTCATCAATATGTCCGACACACAGTGTCCTCGGCGTGGGCTACAACAACACCGGCGGAAAGGAAGACTATATCCTGTACTCGACCTACTATCATGAGCTCTGCGAATGGGAATGGGAGGATGATACCCAGTTCTATTGTGGCTACAGCGTCTCTAACGGAGTGAAGTTGAGGCCCGACACGACGCCTGTGCCTCAACTGTCGGGGTATTTTTCAATCGCCCATACTAACATCAGCGACTTGACGGTGGAACTGGGGGCCGGCGATCCCCTTGACCCGGATTGGAGTACGACCGTCTGGAACGGGAGCGGCGGAAGTAATGATAACCTTGTCCTGACTGATATTGACGTTACGGCCATGTTGGATGAGTTCCTCGCCGGTGAACTTACCTGGTACCTGAAAGCGACAGACGGCAGCAGCGGTAATACCGGTTCGATTCTTGATTTTCAAATTCGATATGGATTTGACGATATTGTCTTCGGTTACGAGGGATCTCCCGTGTCGATTAATGATTTTGGGACATCCTATGTGTATGTGGTTACGCCTGAGCCGGCGAGTGCGGCTCTCATGGCAGTCGGCGGGATGATCTTACTGCGGCGGCGACGTCGAAATAGAGGGAGGCGGTTTTTTCTTTACACCAGCGAAAGGAACGGAAGAAGCAATGATTGAGACAAAACTTGCGCCGCATCCGCGCCAAATCAAGTTGACCGGTCAGAAGATGCCGCGTCCGAAATCGGCGCGTGTCCGGCTGGAGACGGACGACGAAATCGCCGCCCGCGACGCCGCGCGCCTGGTCGATGATCTGCTGGATATCGCCGGCATCGATGCACGTATTGGAGCAGGGGCTGGGGCGGAGATCGTCCTGCGGATAGACCCTGCCGATCAGCAGCCTGAAGGGTATCGGCTGGAGATTGCAGCCGGGAAGATCGAACTTGTCGGCACCGACGCGACCGGGCTTTTCTACGCCGGACAGACGCTGCTTCAGTGCCTGACGCTCGGTTCGCCGGAGGCGGTTGAACTGTGCGAAATCAACGACTGGCCGGAGTATAAGGTGCGCGAACTGATGGTCGATCCGGGGCGGGCGCCGTTTTCGATGCCGCTGCTGAAGCGCGTCGTGCGGATAATGGCCCGGCTGAAACTCAACAGCCTCCACCTGCACCTCAACGACGACCAGCTCAACGGCCTGCGCTACGACAACCTGCCCATCGGGGCCGAGAACCCCTGGGCGATCAGTATCGACCAGTTACGGCAGTTGGTCGTCTATGCCCGAAAGTATCACGTTCAGGTCGTCCCGGAGATCGAGGCGTGGGGTCACGCCGGGTCGGTGGTTTATCACTATCCGGAACTGTCCGGCGGTCCCGGCATGTGGGGCGGAGCGTCGTTCGGCATGGGCGATGAACTCTACGAACTGCTCGAGAAGATGCTGGACGAGGTGGTTCCCGTACTGGAGGAAGAGTGCTTTGTCCATCTGGGCCTGGACGAGGCCCGCTGGGCGACGCTGCCGTCGGTGCCTGAGGCCCGCAAGGACGATTACACTCCAGAGCGGCACGTCGGTCGGCTGTATGATCTGCTTGCGAAGGTGGCGGACCGTCACGGGCGGCGTGCGAAGATGCGCGTCTGGGCCGATCACGGCGGGCGACCCGTGCCCGAAGAAATCGCCGCCGAGGTAATCGTCGAGCCGTGGATGTACATGGAATGTCGCCGGGAGCGGATCGTCGAGAAGTTGCAGCAGTGGGGCGGTGCGGGCAAGCCGCCGATGATGCTCGGCGCCGGTATGAGCGGCCGGCATCCGCAGGGCGCATACGGTGCGACGCGAATCTGGTGCCAGGAGGCGGTGGGTATCCCCAACGTCGAGGGCGTCGATATCTGCCTGTGGGAGAGCAACGACGTAGCCGGGCGACTGGTGGGCATCTTCGGCGGGGCCGATTACGCCTGGACGCCGGAAACACCGTTCGTCGAGCAGGCCGACAATGAATTCCGCGAGCGGCTGAATTGCGAGATGATGTTTCGCATGAAGAATTTCCAGAGCGTCTTCACCGACGCCGACCCTGCGGCAATCCGCGCCGACGCCGGCTTCGAGGCATTCAGGGGTTTTTACATCACCGGTCCGCTTGCAGGCAGGCCCGTAGCGCCGACCGTAACCGGCAAACAACCCCTGCCCGAAGCAGAGTTCGGCGAATAGACGAATTGGCGGAACTTCGTTACACACCTGCAAACTATGGTATAATGTTCCTATGAAGCCAACGGTGTATATTGAAACAAGCGTAATCAGTTACCTGACTTCCCGCCCCAGCCGGGACTTGATAGTAGCCGCACACCAGCAAATCACCGCCGAATGGTGGGAAAAAGATTTGCACAAGTTCGAGTGTCTTATCTGCCAGGCTGTTCTTGATGAAATCTCTAAAGGTGATCCATCCGTAGCGAAGAGGCGGCAAGAAGCAATTAGAGAATTCACTTTACTGGAGTTCACCAGCGATGTGGGCCGGTTGGCGGATGATTACTTTAAAGCGTTGCAATTACCGGAGTCGGCTAAACCCGATGCTCTTCATCTGGCGATGGCTGCATGGCACGGCGTGGACTATCTTGTAACGTGGAATTGCAGACACATTGCCAATGGACGTGTGGAAAGGCTGATACGCGGCATCAACAATAATCGTGGCATTCAGACTCCGGTGATATGTACGCCGGAGGAACTTCAGGAGTATTAAAATGAAAGAAGA
>DAOVFI010000709.1 GCA_030673005.1 Planctomycetales bacterium | reverse complement strand
GAGAAGGGCTACCTCGACTTCGTCTGCCCCATGCAGTACACGACGAACGCATCCGACTTCGAAGGCCAGACGCAGGCCACCAGCAAGTGGGTCGGCGGGCGGATTCCGCTGATGCCGGGTATCGGCTCGGTGTTGGGTATGAGGCTGGACCAGACGCTTCACCAGGTTCTCATCACTCGAAAGCATAAGACGGCCGGCTTCGTCCTGTTCAACTACGACCCGGTCCTGGGCGAAAATTACCTGCGGCTCCTGCGCTTTGGCGCGACGGCAAAAAAGACCGCCTGGACGCCGAAGCGCAAGATAAAAGCGAATGTTGAATGACGAACACGGAATGTCGAAGTAAAGAAGTTATTTTCTCGACGTTCCGCCTTTGGCGCATCTGGTTTCTTACTTCGTCATTCGTAATTCCGTGTTCGATATTCGACATTCGTTTATTTGCTTTTCTCCGGTTCCTGAAAAAAATACTTTATCATCATGAATCTTTTGCTCGCTGTTTGCGTCTAATTTGAAGAGGGGTTTTAGGCGCTGTCTGTAAAACTGTTTGTTTTGCCGGAGATATTTTCAAGCCGCGTTAGCGGTGTCTTTCTTAGCCCCGGGCGGCAGCCCGGGGATGAGAAGGTTGCGCTATGTAAGCCCCGCCAGGGGCATCTTGGCGCTGTTGGCGTAACGGGTTACGGCTGAACAAGACGCCCCGTACGGGGCTTATTGGAGTCGTCGTCTTTTTCCACGGGCTTTCGCCCGTGGCCAAGAAAGGCGCCGCTGACGCGGCTGTTTTTCAGACTTGGTGTGTCCACAAATAAGGAGCGTAGAAATGAGACGAATCACAGGATTGTTTTTGGCGTGCGTTATTGTTTTTGGTGTCGGTTCTCTGCGGGCCGAAGACGTGCTGGTCGGTTCGGCGAAGAAACTTCCCGGCTGCGACGATCTGCCGGCGCGGATGGCGCAGTATTACAAGCCGGTAAAGGTCGATGTCAAACCGGCGGCCCCGCAGTACAAACTGCCGCTGGACGTCTCGAAACTTTCCAATGCGGACTTCGCCGGCAAGATATATGAGTATCGCAACAAGGCCCTGGCCGGTGCGGCCAACGCGATGCTCAAGCGCAACGGATTCGCCGCCATCGCCGGCGGGCGGAGCGATGATGTAGCCGGGTTTTACAATTCCCTCAAGAATCGCGGG
>DAOVFI010000261.1 GCA_030673005.1 Planctomycetales bacterium | reverse complement strand
CTGTTGCCGCGATTGCCCGGATTTCCGCCGGACAGGAATATGCCGTTGCCCGGATTGTTCTGGAAGATACACTTTCTTACGGTGATGTGGTGCGAGGCAAGCCCGATCTGGTTCCAGGGATAAGCCCTTACAGCCATGCCGGGAGAACAGTTTGTGAACTTGATCCCCTCGACCGTAATATAGGCCTTACTGTGTATCTTCATTCCCGCGCCCTTGCCGCCGGTGTTGACGATCACCTTTCCGGCCTTCTCGGCCTTGATGGTGACAGGGGCATCTTTCGTCCCGCTGTTGGGGATTTCCGACTGGTCGTTCCCGTAGTCGCCGGAGGCGATAATCAGCGTATCGCCGGCCTTAAGGGCGGAGACGCCCTTGGCAATAGCGCGAAACGCCGCATCTTTTGTCATACCCTTGTTGGTATCATTGCCTTTCAGTGAGACATAATAAGTCTCGGCCGGCGCAACCGAACACGCCGAGCACATCAGAATTACCGCGCTCGCCAGAACCAGTGTTCCCAAAAACTGCCGCTTGCTCGCGTTCATCTTAAATCTCCAGTCAGAATCTTAAAAAAGTTTATCAAACGAGTATGCAGGTAACAGAACATGCACACCTTACGCCTGATCTGTTCAGCAGGGTTGCCGGGACTCCGTTTCACTTCGTCCCGGCCTACGGTTTATTCTTTCCCCACTTGGGGGATTTCATACCGAACTCGAACGCGCCCAGGTCACGGGCCTTTCCGGCAGACGGCAGTCGGTTATCGACACTCCTGTCGATACACGGACTGTCCTTCGTCAGTCGGTACGCCTTTGCACGTTCAAAGTCGGGAGTGAACTTTACAGAAGCCTTCTGCACGACCAGCGGCTTTATCGGACCGACAAAGTCCGGATCGGCGCTGATGCCGCCGGGGCCTTTGCCCTTCCAGTCCGGAAGCCAGAGGTTGTAATTAAAGACACTTTTCCTGGTTTTGTCCACCGGCAGCGGCACCAAAATACCTTCGTCATTCATTATGTAGCCGTAATATTTACCATAGAACGCCTGGAGGGGCTTTGCGACGCCCACGCCCCTGGCGTTCTTGTAGAAGATGTTGTTTCTGACTACCGCCGTTACGCCTTCGGTAATATCCAGCGGCCTGGCGCAGCCGGCGATGGTGTTGTTGAAAATCTCACAGTCCGCACGAATCAGCAGGGCGGACTTCGGCTCTTTTACGTCCACCAGGACATTACCGTATATCTTCGTTCCCACAGCCAGCCGGGTAACGTGGATACCGGCGCCGGGGAACCATCTCCTGCCGGCGGTCTGCTTGTCCTCGCCGTAAGTCTAGTCGATAAAATTATTCATCACGACCGCATCGGTAACGTTGCTCACCACGATCGCACTCTTCCCGCGATACGGCGGCGAAGGACGAAAGATGTTGTTCTCGGCGATCAGCCTGTAAGAGCGAAAACTCTTTTTCATTCCCTTGCGGTCGCTGTTCTGACCCAGTTGGATGGCGCTGAGGCTGAAACCCTCGAAGACGTTGTCGGCGACGCGGCAATCTACCATGATCTCCTTGAACGAACAGGCCTGGTGAAAGTGGCCGTGGAAGTAGTTATTGACTATCTGCACGTGGCTGGAGAAGTACAGGCACAGCGCATAGGCCTGTCGGCCGTCGGGGTCCAGGAACTTGTTTTCAGTGAAGACGTGATGGTGGGATATCTTCGGGTCCCATATACCGCCGTCGTTGAGCACCACGCCCGCTCGCCTGCTGCGGATGAATGTGCATTTTCTCACCGTGATGTAGGAGCAGTGATGCTTGATTACCAGGCCCGGCGCATAATTGTCGATTTTCAGACCTTCCAGGATTATGTGGGATTTGCTGTTTATGAATATGGCGGTGCCTCGGCGCTTACCCTCCAGCACTACTTCGCCGGGTTTTTCTGCCTTGATTGTGACGGGCGCGCCCGGCTTTCCACTGGCCGGGACAGTTACGTGCTCGTCGCCGTAGTTGCCTGAGGCGATAATCAGCGTGTCGCCGGCCTTCAGGACCGAGACGCCCTTTTTGATCGTCCGGAAGGCAGCATCTTCCGTCATTCCCTTGTTGCTGTCGTCGCCTTTCAGCGAGACGTAGTAGTTTTCCGCCAATGCCGCCGAGCAGATCAGCAAGACCACGCCTGCCGGAAACAGTATTCCAAGGAACTGCCGCTTGCTTGCGTTCATCTCAAAATTCCTTTCTTTTATCTGGAAACCATTCCTTCCGGGTGGCACTTCCCAAATGGGTGGCACGGTCAAACGAAGTTTGGCCGTGGTTGATGCTGCGTAATGGCAAGTCCCACGGCCAAGCCTCACTGCGTTCGGTTTGACCGTGCCACCCAGCCGGATTTACGAGGATTATAAATCGCCTATTTTTCCTTTGTCCACTTCGGGGTTTTCGCGCCGAACTCGAGCGCGCCGATGTCCGACGCCTTTCCGGCAAACGGCAGGTCCGTCTTGACGCCCTTGTCGATGCACTTGCTTGACTTCTTAAGTTGATAAGCAAACGCCCGCGTGAAGTCCGGAGTAAATTTCGGCTCGAAAGGCGTAAGTTTAATCGATCCCGAAGGCTTAGGTCGGCCTGAGCGGTCTTTCCTGCTTCCGGCGCCGGGATTGTATGGATTGAACTTGAGCCGTTTTATAGGCCCGACAAATTTCGGATCGACCGAAATGTCCGTTTTGCCCTTGCCCTTCCAGTCGGGATACCAGCAGTTACGCTCAAAGACGCTGCCGGAGTAATCCGCGCCTCGGTAAATTTTAATAGGCCTGGTGTTCTTATAGAAGATGTTGTTCCTGCACACCACCTTGATTTTCTTGTTCCAGAACTCCAGGGCCGAGTTGCATCCGGCGATGGTGTTGTTGTAAATCTCGGCGTCGGCGTAGAGCCTTATACCCGGATTGTCCCGGCTGGCGGAACTGTCGATAATCACGTTTCCGTAAATCTTGACCTGCTTTGCCCACTCGCTCACGCCGATCCCCTGGCCGGAGTATCCGTTCGGGGCGTCCATGAAGTTATTACGCACTATTGCGCCTGTAACGTTGGCGACCCAGATGGGGCTTTTCAGGCGATATTCCGCCGTGGGGCGGAAGGTATTCCCTTCGGCGATAAGGTTCCGACTCCGGCAGGAATAACCCGTATGCTTGTCCAGATTCTGACCAAGGTAGATGCCCGTGTAATAAGCGCCCTCGAAGACGTTATTGGCAGCACGGCAATCGACCATTATTTCCTTGAACGAGCAGCACTGGTGATGGTGGCCGTAGAAATAGTTGTTCGTTACCTGCACTTTGCTCGAGAAATACATGCAAAGCCCGTAGTCCTGCATTCCCCCGCCGCTGAGCGGGCTTGCCAGACCCGAACCGGCATAATCGAGGAACTGGTTCTCGGTGAACAGATGATGATGGCTTAACTTGCACTCTTTCGGGTTGCCGTCGTTGAGTTTTACGCCGGCGCTGTGGTTATTCAGAAAGATGCACTTCCTGACGGTTGTATGCGAGGCGCGTCTGATATAGACGCCCACGCTGTAATTCGTGAACTTTATCCCCTCGACCACAACGTGCGACTTATCGACTATCTTGAAGCACCTCCCCTTGCCCTGTCCCGTCAGGACGACCTTTCCGGGTTCGGCGGCCTTGACCGTGACGGGGGCGCCTTTTTTACCGCCGGCTGCGACACTTATCGATTCGTTTCCGTAGTCGCCCGAGGCGATAATCAGCGTATCGCCGCCCTTGAGGACGGAAACGCCTTTTGCGATCGTCCGAAACGCCTTCTTTTTCGTCCTGCCGTTTGAATCGTCGTTGCCCTTGAGCGAGACGTAATACGTCCGCCCAAACGCCGACGAACACATCAGCAGAACAACGCCGGTCAGTATGAGCCTTACTGCGAATCGTCCGTTTGTCTTCATTTCCAAATCTCCTTAAGGGTTCACGTTTGCCTATGGCAGGTAAGGGGTTCAGAAAAATTAAACCGCATTTTCCACCTGCGGTTTTCCTGATTTATTCAAAAATGTTACGATGAACTCAAGGCCCGGCTTCGCCCTTCGGGCTACGCCGTGGCAGGCCCGGTTTCGTTCGACGCATTTCATACTGGCGATTAAAGCCCGGCTTGCCAGGGCGTAGCTCGAAGAGCGAAGCCCGGCTTCGTGGCTAACGCCGCTACGCCGTGGCAGTCTTCGGTGGCCGGAAGAGGCGAACCCAAACAGG
>DAOVFI010000069.1 GCA_030673005.1 Planctomycetales bacterium | reverse complement strand
AGGATGTAATCGCCTACCTCAAGCACCACAACCTGAACCGTACGAAACTCAGCCGGATCGCCTTCCGCATGAAGGATAAGGCGTACTTCCGTAAGGTCGTCGATATGCTGGCGACACGGCACGTGTACGATCACACGCTGTGGTCGTATGGGATCAAGCACAATCGAGTCTCCGCGATCCGCGAATATCTCCAGCACTGCGGCGGCTTCGTACGCCAGTGTGGCGAGTACCTCGACAGCCCCCTGCTGACGATCGACCCGGTTATCCGCAAGACATACGAACACATGGAGTACTGGCCTCTGGTCAACGCCCGAAGCCACCAGTTGGGCAAGGTCCGCCGAATCGTCAACGAGCGCATGTTCGCACAGTACAATCGCCTGCTGAAGGTGATGAGTTACCGAAAAGACCTCGACGACGCCGACCTGATGAGCGTCAGTTACTACCTGCTGCTACAGGACCGCATCGACGAGGCGTTGAAATTCTTCGGCCAGGTCAAGCCGGCGAAACTCGCAACGCGGCTTCAGTATGACTACTTCACCGCTTATACGGACTTCTATTCCGACGCGCCGAAGCGGGCGCGGAAAATCGCCGCCGGGTACAAGGACTACCCCGTGGATCGCTGGCGCAAGCGGTTCGTCGAGGTTATAAACCAGTTGGACGAGATAGAAGGCAAGGCCGTCGCCGCCGCGCAGAAAGACGACGACCAGGACAATCGCACGCCGAAGCTGACCGCGCTGGCGGCCAGCGAGCCGAACTTCGAATTCAAGGTCGAGAATCGACGGATACGCCTGGACTACCAGAACCTTACCGACGTCCGCGTGAACTACTACCGGATGGACATCGAGTTACTGTTCAGCCGGAATCCGTTCGTGCAATCGCAACGTGCGGGCAGGCGGTTCAGCTACATTCGCCCGAACGCAACGGCGGTTATCAAACTGGACGCGAAGAAAAAGGCGCTCACCTTCGACCTGCCGAAGGAGTTCCACGACGGCAACGTGCTGGTGGAGATCGTCGCCGCCGGTCAGAAAAAGTCGCAGGCGTACTATTCCAACTCGCTGTCGCTTCAGGTAATCGAGAATTACGGGCACGTAAAGGTCTCGCACGCCTCGACGGGCAAGGCGCTTGCGAAGGTGTACGTCAAGGTGTACGCGAAGATGGCCGACGGGCGCGTGCGGTTTTACAAGGACGGCTACACCGACCTGCGCGGGCGGTTCGATTACGTTTCGTTGAATACCGATGAGTTGAGTCGCGTGGCGAAGTTCTCGCTGCTGGTGCTCAGCACCGACAGCGGAGCGGTAATCCGCGAGGCCAACCCACCGAAACGTTGACCGGTTGACAAAGAGACCCACTTTGAGCAGGCTCAGAAGTAACCCGAGCAATATCAAACAGCGGCCAACTGCCGCAGACCGGGTATCTTCAGCGGGTCGAGTTCGTCAAGGATCGAATCCAGCGCCGGTTCGCCGGCGGCTATGTCGTCGCCGGCGTCCCCTTCGGTTGCATTGAAAACCCAAAGCTCCGCACTGGCGTTACTCGCAAGGTCGGCTTCTGCGGACGGATCGTCTCCGTTAACATGATTCGTGGACGGGCTGAGGAAAGTGTCCACCGGCTCTGCAAATCCGCTGTCCGGGATAGTGGCCGCAAGGTTGCCTCCCAAGGCGCCGGCGGCGGCAGCGTATCTTCGGGCCGGTAAAATCGGCCGCTCAATCGCACCGACCACAGGCGGCACAACTCCGACAGATTCGTTCGCCACAGGCGAGGTCCCCTCGGGTCTATCTACGGCAATCATCCTGGAGGCGCGATCGGCCAGGACTGCGGCGCCGCTTTCTTCCAGAGGCGTACTCTCACCCCAATTAGCCGGCACAGCGTCCGGATCGTCCCGGCCGACGAAATCATCGATCAACTCTTCCAGCGAACCACCCCAGTTACCCAGCACAATGTCAAGATCGTCCTGGCCCACGAAGCCGTCGCCGGACAGATCGGTCGCCGGGTCGGCGGGAGGAATCGTGTTGCCCCATTCTCCCAGTATTGTGTCCAGGTCGCCCTGCCCGATTAAGCCGTCGCCGCTAAGGTCTCCTTCGAGCCGATGGAATTGGAAGGTGTAATCATCTCCACCGATCCCGTCGCCGTTGCCATCGAGCGGGTTGCCCGCCTTGTCGCTCACGCTCGCAGCAGATAGCCCGGCTGTGTAATAACCGTCGGGCAAAGTTACGCCGGACAGTTCCCACGTAGCTGTATTCGTGGCGGCATCATAGTTCACCGCTGCGCCGGAGATGTCCACTGGTGATCCTGTAGTCTCATTGTGGATGGTCAGGGCGTCCGGGTCGATCCTGGTCCATTCGCTGAATCGGAATCCAACAGCGGAGATCGTCGAACGCTGCTGAAGGTCGTCGTTGACAACGGATTGAAGAACTCTCGGCGGGACGCTGTCCACATTAAGAACGTATTGTCCGCTGCCTGCAACGGCGTACACGCCAACCGCATAGGTTCCCGTTTTGGCCGCCGTGTGCGTTAACAATGCGTTGCGACCGTCCGGTGCGCCGTATATGTCAAGTGCGACTATTTGCCCGAAGGGATCGACAAGGAAAAGTCCCGGAAACAGATCGTTTGTGAATTCAAACTGTCCGCCGCCGGGTGTGCTCGTTACGATTTCCAGGCGATCTCCGGCAGTTACCTCGATGCGATAGTAATCCAGGATAAAGGGAGCCGTCTGCCCCAGTATCACGCCGGCTTCGCCGATCGTCCGGGCTTGTGCGACGGTGTCATTCGGCTCGATTTCCAGCGCGGCGTTTTTCGTAACGACCAGATTGTATTCCATTTGGCTTCCGGTTATCCGGACGTAGTACCTGCCGCCCGACGGCGCGACAAAGTTCTCAATAACCTTATTGATATCGCCGGTTGCGTCGTTTCCTTCCGACAGGAGCGCCCCGTCCGCGTCGTAAAGGGCGACTGCAGCTTTGCTCCCGCCCAATTCCGTCAGCGCCACCATAGCACTCTCACCGGCGCTGAGGGTCAGGCTGTACCAATCCTCGGATATCGCCGGCGCCGTGATGACAATTCCGTCCCAACCACGTCCGTCGGAAGACAGCGAACGTTCGTCGTACTGCTGGAACTTTATCCGGAAGTCGGCGTCAAGGTTCATTTCCGCCGCCGCCGCTTCGGCCGCCAGGTTAATCGTGTAATGCCGCCACGTACCGTTCGTCTGGTTCGGGGCGTTGAAGATCGGGCGCCAGTGAATCCCGTCGTCGCTGATCGCAATACCGTCCGCATTATAGTGGCCTGTAAAATCACAGCAGACGAATGGGTCTCGCTCGTCACCAAACTCGCCGTGCCAGAAACTCAGATGTGCCCGGCTGATGTTTGACAGATCGACCGTCCAGACGGCCTCATTCAACGTGTACCCGCCTGCGGGGTAACGGTCCATCAACATAGCGTAACTGCCATCGCCGACGCCGTAGTTGCCAAGAAACCGGATTCTGCCATTACCGTCGGAACTGTAGGTTGACCAGGCAGGTCCGAGAATCCCGGCCTCAAAGTCTTCCGTTACAAACGGCATATCCGGAAGTAACGCAACAGTGCCGAGCACCGCGCCCCGCTCGCTCTCACCGACCAGCGGGATGAAACTGCCGTCGATGTCCTGCGCGGAAGAAATCCCGTCGTTCAGCGGTCCTCCGTGCTGCTCTGCCTCCGCCGCAGCGTTCAGAATGACTTGCACGTCATATCCGCCCAGGCTGTCGGCCAGGCCGTTGATAGACATGGTGTATGTGCCGTCGTTTGCAACGGTTACTGTCTGAAGCAGGAGTTCCTCCCCTGTCGAACCGGCAGATACGCTCCCGATCAGAGAACCGAATGGATCGTAGAGTTCGATATCCGCCTGCAAGTCTGCATCTGATGCAAGTGTCACCGTGATTGTCTGACCGGCATCTAAATCGACGGTGAAGATATCCGTATCTCCGACCCAGCCGATAAGCCCGGAAATCGAGGAACCGTAAACCAGACTGCTAAGCGGCCTGATGGCGACAAACGGAGCGGGGCAGACAATCGTCGCCACGTCCAGGATAAAGTTAACGACGAAATCGCCGCCTTCAATCCCATCTCCGGACGTATTAGGCCCGATCGGCCAGTTGCCGGGTTCACCGTCCAGATCGAATTCGACCATATCCTCGAACCTTCCGTCACCACTGTAGAGCGTCAGGGAATAACTGTCCTCCGGCAGGTTGAAGTATTGAATCGTCAGGACCTCCCCGGTCTGGTCGAAGTTCCAGTTATCCGGCAGATGCAGGCCGCTCAGGTAACCCTGAAGGGCAAAATCCGTCTCGTCCAGGTTTGCAGCGTTGATTGGTTCGTTGAACCTGACCTCGTAAGTCAGGCTGCCCGGCGGCAGAAAGTCGTCTTCCTGGATGGATGAATCGATTATGCAGGGAGGCGATTGATCGACGATTAACTGTCCCAAGTAGTCATCAATAGGCCTGTTCCGCAGGTCGGAAACAGCAGCGGCGGCAATGACGACATCGTATTCGCCTTCGACCAGATCGGGCAGATCGAACGTCATGGTCCATCCGTCAACTATTTCCAATCCTGTCAGGGGCATGCCCCCGACGGTTATGTCAGACGCCTCCAGGCTTGGCAGTAATACCGCTTCGGAGAATCGTACGGTGATCCTTTCAGGCGCGTTTATCATCCTTTCGCCGTCGGCCGGGGTGGTCTCCACGACCGCAAAGGCCGGAGCAACCCCGGTATTGCCGGTAACTCGAAGCAGGTATTCGCCGTTGCCGGAGACCGTCGAGACGCGGACGACGTACGGACCGGAACCGACGGCGGTATAGTTCAGTAATGCGTTTCTACCGTCGGCTGCGTTGTTATCGTCGCCGGCGACGATAACGCCGTCGGGGTCATACAGGGTGATAAACGGATCGAGATTGTTTTCGAATTGTCCCGGTCCGTCGCCCGGCGTGGCGGTGGAGAGAATCAGTTCATCGCCTGCGTTGACAAAGAAAGTGAAGTAATCGTTGTTGTCAAACGGGCTGAATCCCAATCCGCCCAGCAGCGTTTCGGCGACCGATATGTCCTGGGTTTGAGCGGGTGTATCGTTAACTTCGACGTCGAACGCGCCGCCGCGGGTTACGACCAGGCAGTAATCCCCGTCGCCGGCGACCCGGGCATAATAGGCGCCGGCGGTCGGCGCGACGACGTTTTGGATATTAAAGGCCGGCATCTGCAGCATCCGAAAATCGGTCCTGATAACCTCCCGGCTGCAGCAACTGGTTACATAGAGTGCGCCGTCAGGCCCGAACGAAATCCCCTGCGGGCAGAGATTATTCCACTCATCGTCGTCAAGTATGATGTCCAGGAATTCGCCGGTTTGCCCGTCATAGGAACTGACATTCCTGCTGCCATAGGAGCCGACGTACAGGTTCCCGTCAATCCCGAAAGCCGGCGACATCGGTTTACTCAATCTTCCGGCAACGTTAGATACGAAATTATCGAGGAATTCGCCCGTTCCCCCGTCGTAACGAAGGATTCTGTTGTTGTTGTAACTGGCGACGTACAGGTTCCCGTCTGGTCCGAATGTCAGTCCGATTGCGTTGTCCAGACCGCCGCTGCCGGGGGTTACGAATTCGTCGATCAGGCTTCCGGTCAGGATATCGAAGCGATAGACGCTGTCTCCGGTATGACTGCTGACGTAGAGGTTGTCGTCCGGTCCGAAGGTAATACCGAACGGCGAAAAAGCTGCGTCCAGGATATCCAGGAACTCGCCGGTCTGTCCGTTGAAGCGATAGACGCAGCCGTCATATCCGGAAGCGACGTAAAGATTTCCGTCCGGCCCGAAGATTATGTGTCGAGGTTTATCCAGATCGCCGCTGCCGGAGGCAACGAACTCGTCGATATACTCGCCCGTCCCGCCGTCGAAACGGAGAACGTTATTGTAATCGTAGTTGCTGACGTAGAGGTTTCCATCCGGCCCAATAACCCCCATTTGCGGGCCTGACAGTCCTGAAGGAACGAGCAGTTCCGTAACTTCCGCCGCCGTTCGAGGTCCGGCCCGCCCGACGGTCATCAACCTGCCGGACGGGTCGTAAAGTGCGAGGCCGAAAGCATTTTCGCCGTCGGAATCGACCACCAAAGACGCCGACTGACCGTCCTGGAGAGTGAAACTGTACCAGTCGGCACCGGGCGTAATCAGGATTTCGTCCCATGCCCTGCCGTAGTTGCTATAGTCGTGCTGCTGGAACTTAATCCGGAAATTCGCCCCGAGTGCCATTCCGGCAATCCCGGCCTCGGCGCCGAGGTCAACGGCGTATCGCTCCCAGACGCCCAGCGTCTGGTTCGGCGGGGTCCAGACAGGATGCCAGTTGACGCCGTTGTCGCTGATGGCGACACCGTCGGCACTGTAATGGTCGGTGAAGTCGCCGTCGAACGACCACGGTGAATCTCCGAAATTCACGTGCGTGAAGGTCAGATACGCATTACTGACGCTGGAAAAATCGACTGCTAAAATCGCCTCGTTGATTGAATTTGAGGAACCTTCGTTAAGGTCCATGTACAATGCATATAACCCTTCGCTTGCCCCGTAAACCTGTGTAACGAGGATGCGCCCGTTGATCCGGGAACTGTACGTGGACCACGCCGGTCCGAGATCGCCGCTTTCAAAGCCGTCGGCAAAGAGTGGCGTATCCAGAGAGGCCGGACCGCCACCGACGACCGCGCCGCGTTCGACACCGCCGCCCGGATCGATGAAACTGTCGTCGATGTTCTGGGCGTCAGCCGGTTCGTCGTTGTTTTCTCCGCCGAGGTATTCATCCTCGACGGCTGCGTTGAGGATCAGTCGGATCGTGTATTCACCCACAGTGTCATCTGCGCCGCTGACAGTGATGGTGTAGGCGCCCGCCAGAGTGATTGGGAGTGCTTGCAGGACGACTGTTTGACCGGCCTGGCTCGCCGTTGCTGTTGCGACCGGGGCGCCGTCAGGATCGAAGACCTCTACTGCCACTCGAAAATCGACACTGCTTTTCAGGATTACCGTCAGGAGTTGATCGGGATCAAGGTTGATCTTGTGAGAACTCGTATCGCCGGTCGATGATATCAGGTGTGTCATCTGCGAACCGGCATAGACCATTCCGCCGTCCGGGGCCAGACCCGCCAGTGGTGTCGGGTAATCAAACACACGCAATGCCAGCCGGCCCGCATAAGGCAGAATCGGCCTGCCCTGGACGCTGTCGATCGCCCCGGCGGCAATGACCACGTCATAGACGCCTTCGTCCAGAACCGGCAGATCGAAGGCGATAGTATTGCCGTCCACGACGGTGTAGGCGGTCGCCGGCATGCCGCCTATCGTCAGGTCGTTTGCATCCAGCGTCGAGAGGAGAACGTCTTTGGAGAAATCGATCGTCATTTGCGCCGGCTCGTATGTCACTTCGGCGCCGTCGGCAGGATCGGTGGCAGAGACGGCGAAATCTATCTGTCCCGTGTAACCGGTAACGCTCAGAAAGTATTCTCCGTACGCAGATTCGGCCGCTTTCACACGCACAAGGTATGCGCCGGAATCGGCGGCCTGGTGGGTCAAACTGACATTTCGTCCGTCCGGGGCGCTGTTGTCGTCGCCGGCGACCAGTGCTCCGGTCGGATCATAAAGTTCGACCATCGGGTCAAGGTTGTTGACGAATGCAAACGGACCGCCGCCCGGCGTGGTGGTGGCGATCATCAGAAGGTCGCCCTCGTTAACCTCAACGGAATAATAATCGTCCGCCGCGCCCTCGCCGCCGGTAACGGATTCCACATAGCAGACGCTGCCGCAAGGTCGTCTGTCAGCGAACGTTTCCAGATCCCAGGCATACAGCCCACAGCGAGGATGACTGCCGGACGATACAGAGATTATTTCGTCATTGAAGACGGAGAGGATATTGAAATTACCTTCCAGTCGGCCTAGTTCTGTCAGGTCGCCCGTTGAGCGGTCAACCTGGTAGAGCGTATTACCGAGTCCGGCATAAAGTACTCCGTGGGCGCTGGATACCGTATTTATTCTTGAACTGGTCTGGATTGTGTCCTTATGGCTACCGGTTTCATAATCCAGGACGTAGATCTCCATGATTGAATCGTAACTGAACGACACGACGAATATCTCGTTGTCCATATAGGTCATCGAATAAGGGTCAACGTCGTATGGCAGTTCCATGGTCCGGAAAACCTGCCACGTATCCAGTTCAAGTTCATAGATTTGCGAGTCTCCCCAGGCCCCCACGAGCAGCGACCAGTCAGTGGTGGCGACTCCTGAAATGTTTTGGGAGCTCTGTAACGGCAAAGCGATTTTACTGCCGACATATCGACCCGTTGCAAGGTCGAGTTCCCGGGCATAGTGTACGTATCCGTAGGCGGGGTCCTGGTAAACCGCGAAGAGGCGATTATTTGCCGAGGTGCCTGCTTCGCCCAGGACGGCGCCCGTTTTGGTAATGTCTTGCGAGCCTGATGCGAAGTTGTTGTTGTTTTTCTCCGTGTCGAAGGTCGCGCCGCGTGTAACGACGAGAGAATATTCCGCGCCGGCGTCCCCTTGCAATCGAACGTAGTACGTGCCGCTGTCGGGCGCTACGAAATCGCTGATAACGGCGTCCAGGTTCTCGGAGGACGTCAGGCCGGTAGCCAGGACAACCCCATCGGAGTTGAGAATCTCGATCTGAACGTTTCCGGACTTGAGTGTCTTGACGGCCGCCGTTGCAGCCTGACCTGATTGAAGGTCGAATTGGTAAAGGTCGGCTGCATCCGGAATTCGCACTGCCACCTCATCCCAATTCCGACGGTAATACGAACGTTCACCATACTGCTGGAACTTGATTTGGAAACCGTTGACAAGATCCATACCTGCCAGCGCCGCTTCGGCCGCCAGGTCGATAGAATGCCATTCCCATACATTTGAGTCGGATTGCGGCTCAAGCCAGACAGGGTGCCAGTTGACGCCGTCGTCGCTGATCGACACGCCGTCGCCCATGATGTGCCCGACATAGTCTGTTTGAATGTAATCTTCGCCGTCGCTATCCAGATGCCAGAAGAACAGTTCCGCCTCCGTCAGTCCAGACAGATTCACAGACCAGGTCGCTTCTTTGGTCCCGCAGCCCCAATCGCTGCCGCGTTTACAGGACAAAAGGAGCGACTGGCGTCCGAAAGCACCCCCGTATTTGTCGCTGACATCGACGAACCCTCGATAGTGTTCGGTGTACACCGACCATACGTGGTCCAGACGCTCACCCTCAAACCCGTCAACTGCAACGATGCCGATATTTCCAAGCGCCGCCATACGGTCGATCCCGTCGGCCAGAGACACTGACGAGGGCGCCAAATCCTGGGCCGATGCAAGGTCGTCGTTGGTCAGGCCGCTCAGAGGTTCGTCTTCGATGGCGGCGTTAAGGATGGCCTCGACGCTATACGTGCCGGCGCTCGCACCGGTAACGGTCACGAGGTAAGTT
>DAOVFI010000530.1 GCA_030673005.1 Planctomycetales bacterium | reverse complement strand
AAGGAAATGAAGATACAGAAAGCCGAGACGGTTCAAGCCAGGCAGGTCGAGATGGACCTGGCAGAGGGTGTAACGATGCGGATGCTCATCGGACCTGATGATGAGGCTCCGACTTTCAACATGCGTCTTTTCGAGGTCGTTCCCGACGGCTACACGCCGCGGCACACTCACGACTGGGAACACGAGGTGTATGTACTGGCGGGGGCAGGGACCGTCCTTGAAGACGGGCAGGACCGCACGATTACCGCCGGCGATTACGTCTATGTCCCGCCGAACGAGGATCACCAGTTCCGAAACACCGGCAGCGAAAACCTCAAATTCCTTTGTCTGGTTCCCAAGTCAGACGAATAGGTCCATATCCAATGGCTTCCGACGCCAAGCGCATCGAGCAACTTCGCCGGGAGATTCGCCGGCACGACTGGCTTTATTACGTCCGTGCCGAGCCGGAAATCTCCGATCGCGAATACGATGCGCTGTTCGATGAGTTGAAGCGTCTGGAGGCGGAGCGTCCCGAACTCGTTACGCCCGATTCACCCACGCAGCGCGTCGGCGGCGAGCCGATCGAGGGTTTCGCAAGGGTCAGCCACGACCCGCCGATGCTCAGCATCGACAACACCTACAGCCTCGATGAACTTCGCGAATTCGACGCCCGCGTCGCTAAAGCACTGGACAGTCGGTCGTATCGGTACCTTACCGAGCCTAAGATCGACGGCGTAGCCGCTTCGCTGCGTTACGAGAACGGTCTGTTGATGCAGGTTGCCACACGCGGCGACGGGCGCACCGGCGACGACATCACCGCAAACGCCCGGACCGTCAAATCCATCCCGCTGCGACTGGCGGCTGAAGGCGACAAACAGAACGGCGAAATCCCCCGCCTAATCGAGGTTCGCGGCGAGATATATTGGCCTAAGGACGCCTTCGCAAAATGTAACGCCGCTCGCGCCGCAGCCGGCGAGGAAACCTTCGCCAATCCCCGCAACGGCGCCGCCGGGACGCTCAAGCAACTCGATCCGAAGGTCGTTGCAGACAGGTCGCTTGCGTTTATCGCCCATGGTATCGGGCGTATCGAGCCGGCGCCGCCGGGCGAATCGGCCTCCGAGTTTATGGAACTCCTGAGGCGGTGGGGCGTCCCGACCAGTCGGCACGCACGCTCCTGCGATTCGGTCGAAGAGGTTTGCGAGTATATTAAAGGATGGGCCGAACGCCGCTACGACCTGGAGTACGAGACCGACGGCGTCGTCGTCAAGGTCGATTCGTTCGCACAGCGGGACGCGCTCGGCGAAACCAGCCGGTATCCCCGCTGGTGCATCGCTTACAAATACGCCGCCGAACGGGCAGAAACCGTCCTGAGGGATGTATCCTTCCAGGTAGGGCGGTTGGGGACGATAACGCCGGTTGCCCATTTCGACCCGGTGCAACTGGCTGGCACAACCGTCTCGAACGCGTCGCTGCACAATTTCGACCAGATCGACCGTCTGGACGTGCGTACCGGCGATACCATCCTGGTCGAAAAGGCCGGCGAGATAATCCCGCAGGTCGTGCAGGTAGTCCCGGACAAGCGTCCCGACGGCGCAAGGCGAATCGAGCCACCCGAGCGATGTCCTTCCTGCGGCGGGGCGGTCCGGCGCGACGAGGGCGGCGTGTACGTCCGCTGCATGAATCCCGAGTGTCCTGCCCAGTTGAAGCAGCGCCTGCGATTCTTCGCCGCTCGCAACCAGATGGACATCGAGAACCTGGGACCGGCCCTGATCGACCAACTCGTCGATAAGGGGATAGTGAAGCATTTCGCCGACTTGTACTCGCTGACAGCGGAGCAACTTATCGGCCTGGAGCGGATGGGCGAGAAATCGGCAGCGAATTT
>DAOVFI010000602.1 GCA_030673005.1 Planctomycetales bacterium | reverse complement strand
GAAATTATCCTGTTCCATTACGGGCCTGTTACAGTTTAACCGGTTTTCCCGTCAGGAACGACTGCTCCGAAGCGAGACATATTTCCAGCGCCAGGATCGATTCGTCCAGAGCGACCATGTCGAAAGGTTTTCCGGCCTTGACCTGTACGGCGAAGTAGTCGATCTCGTCGGCGTATGCGTCGCGCTCTTCCGGTTCCGGACTGAACGCCTCGCCGTCCTGGGGATAAATCATAAGTCGCCTGCCCTTAGGCCGCCAGAAGTCCATCTCCAGAACCGCGCCGTCCAGTTCTATGTTGAAATACATTCGGAACGGATAAGAAGGCGGCATTATCATAGACGCCTCGATGCGGACGGGGATGCCGGACGGATAGATTAACCGGCTGTGGACCGAATTGAAGGCGCCGTCCCGCTCGGCGCCCCATGCCTGAACGGCCTGCGGTTTACCGAGCATTTGCAGGACGAAATCCATATCGTGTATCTGCATATCGAGCACGGCCCCGCCGCTGAACTCGCGCTTGAGCATCCACGTGTTCCAGTCCGGCGGTGGGGATAAGCGCCGGCAGTCAACTGCCTGAATCTCGCCGTATCGTTTCTCCCGGACAATCTCTCTTGCGAGGCGATATTCGCCCCAGAACCGGATGACCTGGGCGACCATTATCCTGATGCCGTCGGCCTCAAGCCCTTTCATTTCGGCGGCATCTTCGAGAGTAAGCGCTATCGGCTTTTCGCAGAGGACGTGAACGCCGGCAGAGGCGCATATCCTGGTCAATGGAAGGTGATGCGGCGTCGGCGTGCAGATGTCGGCGGCGTCGGGTTTCAGTTCGGCGATGGCGGCGGCGAGATCCACAAACGTCTTCAGGTCAAATTCCGTCGCCAGGCCGTTCCCCGCTTCGGCGTTTATATCGACCACGCCGACATATTCGACCGAATCAAGACACTTGGCCGCCTCAAGATGCGTCTTTCCCATCAGACCCGCGCCGACGAGAAGCATTTTGACAGATTGCGATGACATATTTGGTTCCCTGTTCACATAATGGGTGGCACGGTCAAGCCGGAGCGCAGCGCCTGCCTTGCCGGTAGGCAGGAAGGCTTGACCGTGCCACCCGATTCGCCGCTTTCAAAATGTTAAATCAGAATTATCGGCTCCGGCGTGAACGCCACTTCTTTATAGACGCCGTCGGTCTTTGATTCCAGTTCCATGATCTTCGCCGAGGCGCCCTTGACGGCGTCTTCGACGAGTTTGCGCCCGATTTCGACCGATGCCCTTTCCGGATAGCCCATCACGCCGACCTTGATGTCGGGCCGCTGTGTCATGCGGGGAACCACAAACTCGTCATCGACGATCTTCTCGGCGTGCTGGTAGTTGTCCGGGTGCTCGGACATTAACTTCATCAGCGGTTCTGGGTCCAGTTCCATCTCGTCCATTCTCACCAACTCCGGCTCCAGCGCCATGATCCTGGAGGTTTCGTTCCATCCGGCGTGCCCGTCGCCTTCTTTCAATGAGTTATCGTCAGCGGAACGGAATTTCCAGGTAGGAAGCAGTGCA
>DAOVFI010000443.1 GCA_030673005.1 Planctomycetales bacterium | reverse complement strand
ATCCGGCCAACTCGGCCGTTACCGGCAATCTGGACATCAAGTCTTACGCCGATGTGAAGCGCCGCTCGTGGGTCTTCCGCACCGTCGGCTACGGGCACGGGGACGAGTTCTGGAAGCCGTTCATCTCCATGCTGCGGACCTACGGCTACGACGGGGTGCTCAGCATTGAGCACGAGGATTCGTTGATGAGCCTCAGCGAGGGTTTCGAGAAGGCCGTCGCTTACCTCCGCGACATCATCCTCCGCGAACCGCCCGGGCGGCAATGGTGGTTCTGAGCGACGGGCGTAAGCATCGTTGTTATTTCGGGCGTCTTTTATCAATCGTAACTGTTCACCCAATTGCAATGAATGCTTCAAGAAAAGAGCAAGTCAGGCACACAAAATGAAAAAACAATTCACCTGCCTGCCCTTCGGGTCTGAGCCTCTCTTCGAGCCTGAGCCTCAGAGCCGAAGGCAGGGTCGAAGACCGGCAGGCAGGTCTGTCGGAATTGTTTTTTCATTTCTCTGTCGCCTTGGGAAGTCCGCGCAGGCATAGTATTTATCACTCCAAACAACCGGAGTGATAAATACTATGTGTGCCTGACTTGCTCTTTTCTTCTGCACAGGGCTGAACTCTTACTATCAATCACACACGCTCAGCGGCAGGAAGAAAAAACTCACGGCGAAAACGGTCATGCTTCCGGCAGAGATCAGCACCGCCCAGGGCAGGTTGGCGGGGTTGTTTCCGATGAGACTCGCCGTCAGCATGAATCCGTTGACCCCACCCAGCGTGCAGACGGTGGCGGCTACGCTCAGGACGGTCTTGTCGTTTTCGAATCTACCGGCCGCCAGGGCGAAGAACGCCGGCCAGGTCGCAGAAAACGCAATCCCCAGAACGAAGAAGCACGGTAGAAACACTGCCGGTGACTGATGCAGCACCGCCGGGACTACCGCGACAGTGCAGAGAAGGCAGACCTTGATGATACCCCGCTCGCCGGTTCGTCGTGACATTACCAGCGCCACAAATCGACCGGACAGAAGCCCCGAAAGCATCACCACCAGCACCACCTGCGAGAACACGCGGGCGGAAAGACCCCAGATGCCCTGTCGGTGCTTTTCGATGAACGACGGCAGCGTGCTGACTACGCCGGCCTCGCTTCCGGCGATGAAGGCGAACTGGAGGCACACCAGCCAGAACAGCGGGCTGCGGATGGCCGAAGCCCCTGCTCGTGCGGCAGCGTGCTGGCGACGCTCGGTCCGGTTCATATGAAAGACGGCCTTACTCGGCCAGGTCAGCGCCGCCACCGTCAGCACCAGCCAGATCACCGCGTACACACGCGCGTTACTGCCGAGAGAGACGCCGACGACCAATGCCATCACCGGCGCGATGATCTTGCCGAGAGCGTTGGTCGCGTGCAGCAGGATCACGCCGGTTCGGGGCGAGTGATGCCACAGGTCGGCGAAGATCGCGTTGGCAGCGCCTGAAAAACTCCTGCCCAGCGACATGATGAACCATCCCGCCGCCAGGGCGGCGATAGCCCACCACCCGGACCCGGCGATGAAGCAGTAAAGCCCAAACGCCAGGAACGACAGCACCAGTCCCGCGCGGAAAAGCCCTGTCCGACTCAGTGTGGGCAAACGCCGCGTGAGAATCAGTCCGAGTATCCCGCCGGTAAGTCCCAGAACCGCCACACCCGCTCCCGGCGCCCAGAACGGCAGACCGAACTGCTCCTGCACGCCCTCGCGCAGCGCGCCGACCAGCGGCGCACCGCCGGCGCCGGCGACAAAAGCGACCGCCAGCACCGTTCCGGTAATCCGCCTCGTCGAAACCGCACCGTCGGGATCGGTTTGTCCGTCATGATCGCACACAGAAGACCGACAGGATAACCACTCTTGCCTCTATTGTCAGCAGAGAGTATCAGACGACGGGGGAACGCCTCACCTGCGACCCTCGTGCCGCCGCCGACGGGGGGCGACCTTCGACCTGACCGGCACGATCTTTTCCATCAGCGACGTGTGGACCATGTATTGCCTGCCTTTGAGGGCTGGGGGCAGGATATAGCGCTTCACGGCGGGCCTATAGAGTGGCAATTCTATTTCGTAGCCTAGCGTCTGGCCGAAGCGCGATCCACGGATGTTATAGATTCTTCCGATTCCCCGCATATCGGCTTGTGTGAAGCGGGCGGTGTAGCAGTCGCGCAGGTACTTACGGGCGTCATTTTGACCGGAGCGGGCGACGGGCCGGCCGCCCTTGACTCTCGGCGCCGGTTCGGTCGGACCGTACTGGCTGAGGTAGGCGTTGAGGACCTTGCCCCGCATGGCGGCGAAAAGTTCCGCCGAGTTAAACAGGTCGGCGCCGATGATTCTGCCGTCGTACGCGACGACGATTCCGGCGCAGTTTTTCGGC
>DAOVFI010000193.1 GCA_030673005.1 Planctomycetales bacterium | reverse complement strand
CATCCGGAGCGACTTTCTGATAAACCAGGAACCAATGACGCCGGGTGCCATGCTTTCACGCGAAGCGGGTAAGCATGTTTTTGGATACGCTACACCTGCCTGTCGGCAGACAGGTGCCTATCCCTTCGGGAAGGGCATGGCACCCATAATTACAGACTTACTCTTCCGCCCCGTTCCAGCAGTAGGTGCAGACCTTTTCCCTCGGCAGGCCTATCGCCTTGATGAGATTCTCCAGCGTCTGGTACTTCAGCGAGGTCAGGTTCATTCGCTTTCTAATCTTTTCGAGCATCAGGCAGTATTTTTCCGAACCGTAACAGGCGTACTCTTCCAGGCCTTCTTCGGCTTGCCCTTCGATTTCCATAATCGCCCTGCGTGCCGCCAGGTCCATTTCAGATTTTGAGCGGGAGAAGTTCAGGTATTTACACCCATAGACCAGCGGCGGGCACGCCGGTCTCATGTGCACCTCGAGGGCGCCGCTGTCGTAAAGACGCCGGATAGTGTCCTTCAACTGCGTGCCGCGAACGATGGAATCCTCGCAGAACAGCAGCCGCTTGCCTTGAATAAGTTCCCGCACGGGGATCAGTTTCATCTTCGCGACCAGGTCGCGTGTATCCTGGTTCTGGGGCATGAAACTCCTTGGCCAGGTCGGCGTGTACTTGACGAAGGGTCTGCCGAAAGGGATGCCGGCGGCGTTGGCGTATCCGATGGCGTGTCCGGTTCCCGAATCGGGAATCCCGGCGACGAAATCGACTGTAACGTCGTCGTCTTTCGCCAGCAGTGCGCCGCAGCGGTTCCTGGCGGCCTCGACGTTGATGTCTTCGTAACAGGAGGCGGGGTATCCGTAATAGACCCACAGAAACCCGCATATCTGCATCTTCTCGCCGGGGGGGCGCAGTTGTTCGACGCCGTCGGCCGTCATACGCACGATCTCGCCCGGTCCGAGGTAGGAATGCACTTCGTAATCGAGGTTTTCAAACGCGCACGTCTCCAGCGTGGCCGCCCGCGAGCCGGGCTTGGTCCCGATAACGACGGGCGTCCTGCCCAGCCTGTCGCGTGCGGCGTACACGCCGTCCTTCGTCGCCAGAAGCAGCGAGCAGGAACCTTCGATCGACTCGAGGACGTTCCCGATGCCGTCGGCGAAGGTCTCCTGCTGGTTTATCAGTGTCGCGACGAGTTCGGTCGGGTTGATTTGACCGCCGCTCATCTCGGAGAAGTGCGTGGTCTTTTTTCCGAACGCTTTTTCTGCGAGTTCGTCGGCGTTTCTAATGGCCCCGACGGTAACGATGGCGTACGTGCCCAGGTGCGAGCCGATAATCAGCGGCTGATCCTCGAAATCGCTGATGACGCCGATGCCCGTGTTTCCCTCAAGGTCCGAAACGTCGTCTTCGAACTTCGTGCGGAACTGGGCGTTCTCGATGTTGTGGATGAATCTTGTGAAGCCGTCCGAACCCCACACAGCCAGTCCGCCGCGTTTCGTGCCGAGGTGGGAGTGATAGTCCGTCCCGTAAAACAAATCGTCAACGCAGTCGTCCCCGGATGCAACGCCGAAGAATCCACCCATCGTGAAAGTCCTTTCGTATTGGTAAGGTTAACTCGAAGATTATTTCAGGCCGGTACGATGCCAGAGCATACAGACTTTATCCATACGATACAATGACGCTATCTTGCGAACTACGCACCTTGACAGTGTCGATTACCCCCATTAGACTGACCTGCGTGCTTGGATAAGGTTGTGCTGTGCCGACTTGAGCCGCTCTGTAGCGGTCGGGAAACGTTAGATAATACATCAATTCCCTGGTGAAAGCCTTATGTTCAGCGTCTCATCCGGGCTTGTAGGAGAGATTTAGATGGACCTGAAGGGCAGGCGCTTTTTGATAATCGGAGGCGCGGGTTTAATCGGCTCACATACCGTCGATGCCTTGTTGGCCGAAGATGTGGCCGAGATTCGTATATTCGACAATTTTACCCGCGGCAGCAGGGATAACCTTGTCGATGCGCTGTCTGACACCCGTGTGAACATTTTCCCGTTGGGCGGGGAAATCTTCCATCGTGACATTCTTAAAGAGGCCTTTCGGGACATGGACGGCGTCTTTCACTTCGCCGCGATGTGGTTGCTGCATTGCCATGAATTTTCGCGATCGGCGTTCGAGACGAACATCGGCGGGACGTTCAACGTGCTGGAGGCGTGCATGAACAGCAGCGTCCGGCGCCTGGTGTATTCCTCCTCCGCTTCGGTGTACGGCGATGCGATCGAGGAGCCTATGACCGAGGACCACCCGTTCAACAACACGAATTTTTACGGCGCCACCAAGATTGCCGGAGAGCACATGTGCCGGGCGCTGTTTCACCGGTGCAGGGACACCGCAAAAAGGTTCGACTACGTTGGGCTGCGATATATGAATGTCTATGGTCCCCGCCAGGATTATCTCGGAGCGTACATCTCCGTGATTATGAAGATACTCGACCGTATCGACAAGTCTCTG
Source organism: Planctomycetales bacterium (assembly GCA_030673005.1). Taxonomy (GTDB): domain Bacteria; phylum Planctomycetota; class Phycisphaerae; order SM23-33; family SM23-33; genus DAOVFI01. Next base: position 2,771 of record DAOVFI010000193.1, on the reverse strand, counting down.
CCTCCGGTGGTCTATGGAACCGGATCGCAGGCTTACGACTTCGTGTATGTCAAGGACTGTGCGGTCGCCAACGTGCTGGCCATGAAGGCTGACACTACCGACACGTTTTACAACGTCGGGACGGGCACGAGAACCACGATTAAGGAACTGGCGGAGATACTCCTCGATATTACCGGCAGCGATATGGATATCCGGTACGAGCCTGCCGGGACGACCTTCGTAAAGAACCGCGTCGGCTGCCCGAAGAAGGCGACCAGGGAGATCGGTTTCACAGCCAAGGTCCAACTGGCCGACGGGCTGCGAGAACTGATTGACTGGCGAAGGACGCACAAGGAAGAAGTGGCCCGACGAAGGCGTCTGGCGGGAGTGGCGGATGACTGAGAAACGGACAGTTCCAATCGCCCTGCCTGCAACCGGACAGGAGGAATGGCAGGCGATGCGCGAATCGGTCATGACCGGCTGGCTGACCCAGGGTCCTAAAGTCGCCGATTTCGAACAGGCCTTCGCCCGGCGACACAAGGTCAGACACGCACTGGCCTGCTGCAACTGCACTGCCGGGCTGCACCTGATCCTGACGGCTATGGGCATCGGTCCGGACGACGAGGTGATCGTCCCTTCGTTCACATGGATTTCCACGGCCAATGCGGTCATGTATTGCGGGGCGAAGCCTGTGTTCGTAGATGTGGACAGGCTGACCTACAATATGGATCCTGCCCTGGTGGCTGAGAAGGTTACTGATCGAACGCGGGCGATCCTGCCCGTTCATCTGTTCGGCCTGTGCGCCGACGTGGACGCCATTGCCGCAGCAGCACCCGGCATACCGATCGTCTGCGACGCCGCCTGCGCTTCGGGCGCTGCTTATAAAGAAGTACCGGCAGGGGCGCTGGGCCTGGCATCGGCCTTCTCCTTCCACCCGCGAAAGCCCATTACCACCGGCGAAGGCGGGATGGTTACAACCCAGTCAGACGAACTGGCCGATAAAATCAATTCGCTGCGGAATCATGGCGCCGGCGTCTCCGAAGAACAACGACACCACGGGAAGCAGCCCTATATCCTTCCGGAGTTCAACGTGCTGGGATTCAATTATCGAATGACCGACCTTCAGGGCGCGGTGGGTATGGCGCAGTTGGCCAAACTGGACGGATTTATCGAGCAGCGGCGTCTCTGGGCGCAGTTTTATAACGAGCAACTGGCGGAAGTGCCCTGGCTTCAGACACCCGTATCGCCGGAGGGGCAGGATCACGGATGGCAGTCTTACGTGTGCTACGTTCATGAAGACAAGTCCCCGCTGTCCCGTAATGCCGTCATGGAACGGCTCTTTACCGAGGGTATCAGCACTCGCCCGGGCACGCACGCCGTGCACATGCTGGGTTTGTATCGCCGGCGGCTGGGGCTGCGGGAAGACGACTATCCCGTCTCGCGCGACTGTGACCGGTTCACAATGGCCCTCCCGCTGCACAACCGCATGACGGTTGAGGATATTGAATACGTGTTGAACGCCATCAGGGCGATCTAACGGAGACGAAAACCCATGTCGGCATTCGAACGTCTTGGTATCACGCCTGTACCCGCCGGTAGCGGGGATAACATAGAATACTCCCATGCGCAAAAGCAGACAAAGCAGACGTTTTCCTTCAAGTGGGGCAAGCGGCATACGTATGGATCGCCGGTTGTTGAGGCGGTTCAGATAAAATGGCTTTTTGAACGCTACTGTGACGGCGACCCGCAGATGTTGGATAAGTGGTTGACCGGCGGACGGAAGATTATTCTCGACGCCGGCTGCGGCGCGTGCTATTCGGCACTGCTTTTCTTCGGCGATCACCTGAAAGAACACGATTACCTCGGCGTCGATATCTCCGACGCCGTGAAAATCGGTCGGCAGCGTTTCGCAGAAAAGGGTTATCCGGGCGACTTCCTCCAGGTAAGTCTGCTGGACCTGCCCATCCCCGATGAGTCGGTGGATATGATCTTTACCGAAGGCGTACTGCACCACACCGACAGTACGGAAGAATCGATACGCTACCTGGCGACCAAATTAAAAAAGAGTGGGCGTTTTCTTTTCTATGTATATGCCAAAAAGGCGGTCATTAGAGAATTTACGGATGATTTTATCCGGGACAATCTGCGTGAGATGAGCGACGAACAGGCCTGGGAAGCCCTGATGCCGTTGTCCAGACTGGGCGTCGCCCTGGGACGTTTGAACGTCGAAATCGATGTGCCGGAGGACATTCCCTTCCTGGGTATCAAAAAAGGCAAGATCGACCTTCAGCGATTTTTTTATTGGAATATCTGCAAGATGTACTATAGGCCGGATTTCGATATCGAGGAACTGAATCACATTAACTTCGATTGGTTCAGGCCGTTAAACTGCCATAGGCATACGAAAGAGGAAGTTCTCTGTTACTGTCAGTCGGCCGGCCTGGTGGTTGAGCGGTTCAACGTCCAGCCGTCGGGATTCACTGTGGTGGCAAGGAAACTGTAACCATGTGCGGCGTAGCAGGAATCTTCAGTCTTGACGGGGAGCCGGTTTCACCGGTTCTGCTTCAGCGGATGACTGACGCCATGGCCCACCGGGGGCCTGACGGTGAGGGAATATACGTCGATGAGTCTTTGGGGCTGGGACATCGCCGGTTGGCAATTATCGACCTGTCCTCCGCCGGACACCAGCCCATGACCGATCAGACCGGACAGTACGTTATCAGTTACAACGGTGAAGTCTATAACTTCCAGGAACTCCGCGTCGAACTGACGGCCCTGGGACATCAATTCCA
>DAOVFI010000567.1 GCA_030673005.1 Planctomycetales bacterium | reverse complement strand
GAAAAAGGCTGCGAAATGGAGCTGGCCCGCCGGGCCAAGCCCGTCCGCCACGGGCATCGCCGACCAACCGGCGAAGGGACCGTAGTCGGCCTGCCGCCGAGAGTGAAATCAAGACGAAGAAGGAAGTAGCCGTAGGCTGGGACGAAGCCCGCCAAAGGCGGATAAACTCCGCGGAGTCCCACCTTTTTTGGAGCGATCATCGATCACGAAATCGAAAAGGTGAGACAAAAATGAAAAGAGTCAGAATTACTTGTGGCCTTGTGTCTGCTGTGCTTCTGATGGCTCTATGCGGCAGCCAATCCGGCTGCCGCAAAAAGACACCTGCAAAGATCGGAGATTATTTAGAAAACTACGTGGTTATAGACGTCGCCGGCCCGAAAGACTGGATGGATTCCCATAAGGTCACGTTGACATGGCAAGGTAAGACGGTTGCCTTGCCGGCCGTCTTCCGCGCAGAGACACTTCACAGTTCAAATGCTTTTCACGTTACAGAACGCGAAAATGAACACGTTCAGGTGATAATCTTCGGCCATTCCGCCCAGTTCCACGTTTCACCGGATGACCATCTGGAAAGAATCATCCGTTCCAAGGTCAGTATTTTGGAGGGCAAACCTAAGAATAAGTATGTTAGCTACATCGTAGTAGGTCCGACTGATGGTGAGCCTGAAGAATTCAGCGAGCCTTCTGAAGATGATCTAAACAAACTGCTTGCCTCCGAGCATCGGATCGAAGTTTCCGTGGATCAAAATAAAAGAATGAGTGTTACACCATGACTATTACCGAAAAAATTCTCGCACGTCACGCAGGAAGGGCGTCCGTCAATCCCGGCGAGAATGTATGGGTCAACGTGGACGTGCTGATGAGCAACGACGTAATCGCCCCGCAGATGATCGGTATCTTCGAAGAGCATTTCGGGCCTGACGCCGCCGTCTGGGATGCCGACAAGGTCGTGATGATCCCCGACCATTACATCTTCACAGCCGACCCGAAGGCGCACCGCAACATCGACATAATGCGCGAATTCGTCAAGCGCAAAGGCATCCGGCACTACTACGACACCGACTTCCTCCCGCCTGGCTTCGAGGGAATGCCCGAACCATACGACGACCCGACGAAGACCGACTACATGGGCGTCTGCCACGTAACGCTGCCGCAGAAAGGACACACCCGCCCCGGCGAGTTGCTGCTCGGTACCGACAGCCACACCTGCACGCACGGCGCATTCGGGCAGTTCGCCTCCGGCATCGGAAGCACCGACGGCGCGTTCGTGATGGGTACGGGCAAACTCTGGTTGAAAGTCCCGCCGTCGATGAAGTTCATCTTTCACGGCCACATGCCGCCGTACCTGATGGCCAAGGACCTTATCCTGTACATCATCGGGCAGATCGGGCATGACGGGGCGACATACATGGCCATGGAGATCGGCGGCGAGACCGTTATGAGCCTCAATATGGACGAGCGGATGACGATCTGCAACATGGCTATCGAGGCCGGTGGTAAGAACGGGATAATCGCCGCCGACGAAGTCGCGCTCGAATACGTCCGAGGCCGGACGGATAAACCATTCGAGACCGTCGAATCCGACGCCGACGCCGAATACACAGCCGTTTATGAATGGGACGCTTCCAGTATCGAGCCGATGGTCGCCTGCCCGCACTCGCCGGGCAACGGCGCGACCGCCCGCGAAAAATCCGACGTGAAGATCGACCGGTCATACATCGGC
>DAOVFI010000636.1 GCA_030673005.1 Planctomycetales bacterium | reverse complement strand
GAGGTAGGCGGCGGCGAAGGCGAATTTATCGGGCCGATTCTTCGGTACCAACTGCCGAAACGGAAGATGATGCACGAACGCTACAATCCGGCTGACCGCAGGATCGCCCCGATAGGCCTCCAACTGCCCGGCGAATCTTTGCACCACGTGATCCAGAAACTGCTCGTCGCTCATGTCCATCCGCACGTGGACGCCGTCCATCCACCGTACGGTGATTTTGAATTGCCGGTCCGTCAGTTCGTCGCGGAATTTTTCCACCAGATGGCGATATTCGCTGATCCGGTCCGCCGCGCCGGGAGAGACCTTGGCCTGATAAAACGCCAGCGGAATCTCCAGCGACTCATCGCGATATGAATAATCGTACCACCCGATCGAGCCGGCCAGCCCGACGCCGTCGATTACCGCCGGTTCGCGGTCCAGCACGGAAAAGCCCGCCTCCGCCGCAATGGCCGGGACGATCTGCTCGTATCGACCGATGGAATCCTCACCGCCCAGACACCACAGGCAGTGATTTCCCGGCACGAGGAATTTGCGTCCCGGAAAATCCTCAAACAGCGCCAGGCACTCCCGCATCGGCCCGTGCGCCGCCCCGGCAGAGTCGCCGACGAGCACAAGCACGTCGCCGCCGGCCTTAACCGCACGCCTGGCCAGGTTCTCAACCGAAGCCCTGCTTCGCGCAATGTCGTAATGCAAATCGGCTGTTACAAGAATTCGCACAATGTATTCCGCACCCGTATCCTGTAAGTAATACGAAAACGCAATTTGATCTTCTATCGTGTCGCTGACTCGTTAAGCAGTAGCCGGGTATCGTGGTAGATGCGTTTGCGGCCACGGAAAAGCGTCTTGATAAACGTGGTCGCAAACACCGCGACCACGGCACCCGCTACCGGCTACCCGCCTTCGCTAAGGCTACGGCGTGGCAAGCCGGCTACTATTTCAGCAGATACCCGCCATCGACGGCGATTATTTGGCCTGTGATGTATCGGCCGGCGTCCGACGCCAACAGCAACAGCGCGCCGGTCAGTTCGGACGGATCGCCCCACCGCCCCATCGGGATGTGGGAGACGATTTCGGCATTGCGTTTTTCATCTTCCTGAAGCGGTGCGGTCATGTCGGTTACGAAATAGCCCGGCGCTATGGCGTTGACGGTGATCGACCGCCCGGCCCACTCGTTCGCCAGCGCGCGTGTCAGGCCCGCGACGCCGCTCTTGGCGGTGGTGTAGGCGCAAATAGACTGCCCCGCAAGGAAACTGGACATACTGGCAAGGTTGATTATCCAACCGCCGGTCTCCCACATCAGCCGGGCCGACTGCTGTGACAGGTCAAATACTGTCGTCAGGTGCAGGTCGAGAACCTCTCGCCACTTGTCCATCGGGAAATCGACCGCCGCCGCACGGTGCTGGATGCCGGCGTTGTTAAGAAG
>DAOVFI010000621.1 GCA_030673005.1 Planctomycetales bacterium | reverse complement strand
TAGCCCAGGTCGCGTGGAGAGGTCTGGACCGCCTCTTTCAACAATGCCACATACCGATCCGTCTTCTTCGACGGCCTTCCCTTGCGGGGCCTGTCGGCCAAGCCTGCGATGCCCTCGGCGTTGAACCGCCGAATCGTCCGTCGGACGCTCTGGTCGGTGATGTCCCACAAGGCCGCGATCTCGCCGGCGGTCTTGCCCTCCGACGATAGCCGGATCATCTGGGCACGCCGCATGATCCGGGCATCGCCTGTGCCCCGGATCAGCAGAGAGAGTTCCTTCCGCTCGTCTGACGTCAACGCTCGAACAAACACAGGAGACATGGAGGAATCCTTTCATCCAAGACCTTGTTGGTCCATGTCCCTTCATCGGCAATTCCTGCACTATTCAAAAAGACTTATCTGAGACCGCTTAGAGCGGTTTGCATAAATGCTGTCGTATTCTGTGTAGATTTGCCGATGTCGCTTTCCTGGGAATCGCATCGACAGATACACGACGACGGGCCTTGGCGGCGTATGAGCAAGGCGGGAAGACGCAGTCGGAGATTGCCGCGCTCTTCGGCGTTACTTTACGCACGTTTCAACGTTGGTGGCGTGCTTGGCGAACCGAGGGGCGAGACGCCCCCAAACCTCGTCCGGGACGCCCGGTGATCTTCGTCGGTTCTGCGGCCGAGCAGTTGCGTCGGGAAGTGTCTCACCAGCCGGATGCCACGTTGCATGAACTGGCCGAACGAGTCGGGGGCATCGCCCATTACGCGACGGTCCACCGCGCGTTGGAACGGCTGAAATTGCCTTTTATAAAAAAAGACGCTCCGGGCCGCCGAGCAAGACCGACCCGACGTAAGGCAGGCACGCGAGGACTGGCAATCTCGCACGAGCGAGATCGATCCCGCCCGCTTTCGTTTTATCGATGAAAGTGGGGCCAAGACGAACATGGTGCGTTTGTATAGTCGGTGTCCGCGAGGACAACGTTTGCTGGTCAAGGCTCCGGCTGGACATTGGCAGACGACCACGATGCTCGCGGCAATTGGACTCGATGGCGTTCAGGCCCCGTTTGCATTGGAAGGGGCCATCGACGGTGAGGCGTTCCTGATTTATGTCGAACAGGTTCTTCTTCCCACGCTCCATGGCGGCGAGATCGTTGTCATGGACAACCTTGCCTGCCACAAGCATCCCCGCGTCCGGCAACTCATCGAATCCGTCGGTGCCGAGGTGTGGTATCTGCCGCCGTACAGCCCGGACTTCAACCCGATCGAACCGATGTGGTCCAAGATGAAACAGGTCCTTCGATCTGTGGCCGCCCGAACGTTTGAAGGATTGATTCAGGCCATCGGAATCGCCTTGAAAAAGATCACCCTTCTCGACCTGATCGGCTGGTTCATTCACTGCGGGTATACGACATGACTAATGCAAAACGCTCTAGCCGAACCTATAGCGGTAGACTCCCTCCGAGGCGCCGGAACGGGTTTCCGGCCTGTTCCG
>DAOVFI010000367.1 GCA_030673005.1 Planctomycetales bacterium | reverse complement strand
AGGCCGGTAGCCGTGGTGGATATCGATTCGCTTCCGTGGGAAGGTCCTGCCGCCGATCAGGCCGCCGGTGCGCTGGTGCGATTGCGGCAGGCGGCACAGTTGGTCTATGTCTCGGAGGCTCCCGTCGGCTCTTTCTCACGCGCTCACGAACTGCTCGAAGATATCGGCTACCCCGACGGGCCTGTCATCCCGTACAGCAGGCCGAGATGGTGGCGGTTGCGCCGCAGCGGCGATATAAGCGCTCTTGGCGAACTCAGATTACGCCTGCCGAAATTGCAATGGGGCATAACCGCCGACGCCGGACCGGCAGAAGCCTTCAGCAAAGCGGCGCTGAAGGTGCTGATGGTCGGCAAGGCAAAGACGCGGATAAAAGATGTCGAGCGATTCGCCTCATGGGAGGATCTGAAGGTGAGTTCCACAAAGTAGGGTGTGGGAGGTTCTTCTTGCCATGCCGTAGCCTTTGCGAAGGCAGGTTCCCTGCACACCGAATCCTCCACCTGAATATCCTGTGCCGCGGAAATGTCGAACCTGCCTGCCGGCAGGCAGGTGTCGAACGCGGAATTACGAATTTCGAAGTAAAAAAAAGACACGAATTATCCTTTTACTTCGAAATTCGAAATTCCTTGTTCGACATTCATTATTCAGAATCCAACAAAGGCGTAGGGTGTGCAGGTTCTTTTCCCTGCACACCGAACGCTATTTCCTAATCGCGGTGTGCAGGAAACAGAACCTGCACACCCTACGGTTACGGAAGTTTTTCCCGGAAGAAATCCCACACTCTTGCGGCGTAATAGCGATGCCCGCCGGCGCCTTCGTAGAGTTCGACGTTGCCGGCTGAGCCTGCGGCGGCGTAAATGCGTTTCAGGTTTGTAAAACCGGTGCGGACTGCGTCGATGGGGAAGATGGTGTCCTTCGTCCCGGCGATTATCAGCATTGGCCTGGGTGCGAACAGCCCGGCAAGGTCGGACATCTCCGCTACGGCCTGGATGCCCGGCACGAAGTTGCACGGGCAGTGCCACATGGCCATTATGCTTCCGGCGAATGTTGAGAAGTAGCAACTCGGCGCTGCAGCGGTTATTCGCTTATCGACGGCCGATGCGAACAGCGTCATTGTCCCGCCGCCGCTGTTTCCGGTAATTACGACCCGCCGGCGGTCGGTGTCTTTGCGGGCCAAGGCCCAGTCCAGCAGTTGCATCGCGTCGGAGACGCGCTGGCCCAGCAGCGGTCGGCCGAGTTGCATCGCGCGCATCGACATCTGCCAGCAGCCGCTGCGTTCGTCGTTGACGTCCTGTGCGAAGATCAGTTCGCCGAACCCGCGCCAGTCGGGCACTATCGTCAGGTATCCGGCGCGGGCGGCCTGGACGCCGTAGTCCCGCTCGCCTTCATCAATTAACACGCGGTCATGCTCGTCGAGTGCGATCCCGACGGGCAGCGTCTTCCCGGCCCCGTGCCCGTGTGCGGCGATGCAGACGCCCATCTTGCCGGCTGGTTTCGGGTCCGGTTCGAGCAGGTAAAACGGCACCGCCAGTTCGTCGTCGGCCACCATGTACCCGCGCCGGCGTACGTATCCGTCGAGCCGCTCTTCCTCGACGAACCGCACCGGCGGTACGGGGCGAGGCCGACCCGCAATCGCCAGCAATTCCAGAAGTTTCCTGTGCAGGCGCTTCTGCCATACGCGGAACGATTCGCCCTTCCGCGAACCGAAGGCGTGCGATCGGGCGGCCTGGTCCACCATTCGCCTGTACAGCGTGTCGATCGAAATGCCCAGACTTGTTTTACTCATAATTGCACCTTTCTTTCGAAACCATAACGTGGTGGCACAGGTTTGTAACCTGTGCTGCTCATAATGTTATACACACACAGGTTGAAAACCTGTGCCACAGTGAGGAGTTGCCTATACAATACCGGCATGTCCGATGAGCCACAACGGATTGTCGTGTTTGCCCCGAACTGGGTTGGCGATGCGGTGATGTTCACGCCGGCGCTGCGGGCGATTCGTCAACGGTTCGCCGACGCTCACATTTCGCTGCTGGGGCGGCCTGCGCCGACGGCGACGCTGACGCCGAATCCGTGGACCGACGAAATCGTAGTCTTCAAAGGCGGCGTGTTGGCCTCGGCCCGCGCGCTCCGCCGAGGGCGGTTCGACCTGGCTGTGCTGGGTCCGAACAGTTTTCGCAGCGCGCTGGTCGCCCGGCTGGGCGGCGTTCGCCGGCGGGTCGGTTACGACCGCGACGGGCGGGAGCTATTGCTGACCGACAGGATCCCGCCCCGGCGCGACGCCGGAGGCGAATTTGCAGTCGTTCCCGCCATCGACTATTACCTCGCACTTGCCGGACATCTGGGCTGCGACATCGACGATAAGAGAATGGAACTGGCCGTCGCCGAGGCGGATGCGGCATTTGCCGGGACGATGTTGGACAAAGTCGAAGCGGATAAGGCCAGGCCGATTGTGCTGCTGAACCCGGGCGCTTCGTATGGATCCAGCAAGGTGTATCCGGCCAAGCGTTTCGCCGCCGTCGCCGACGCGCTTATCGAACGCCGACGCGCACAGATTGTTATCAACGCCGGACCGAACGAGCACCCGATCGCCGCAGCGGTTGAGGATGCGATGGAGCATCCGCCGATACTCAACCTCGCTTTTGTCCCGAACACACTGGGGCTGCTGAAGGCGATGGTTCGCATCTCGGACCTGATGATAACCAACGACACCGGTCCGCGTCATTTTGCAGCCGCCTTCGGCGTACCGGTCGTTACCATTTTCGGACCGACGGACCCTGCCTGGACGGAAATATACTATGATCGTGAGCGGATCGTCCGTGTGGACGTATCATGCGGGCCGTGCCGGAAGAAGGAATGTCCGCTGCCTGTCGGACCGGAGCGGCATCAGTGCATGTTGAAGATTCAACCGGAGACGGTTCTGGAAAAAGCGGAAGAATTGTTGAATCTGAAGTAGAATTAAATCATCTGGTGGCACGGTCAAGTCGAAGACTTGGCCGTGGACGGCGAC
>DAOVFI010000079.1 GCA_030673005.1 Planctomycetales bacterium | reverse complement strand
GGCCTACGCCTACGCATTTATTGGTGATTTGAGTGAGTATAGAATTAATCAGCATTATCGGACCGCCGGCGTCGGGCAAGACGACCGTGGCCGAGTGGCTTACCGGCCAACTACCGGCGAGGCTTGTCCGCGAGGACTATGCCGGCAATCCCTTCCTTGCCGATTCTTACCTTGGTCGGAAGGAGTTCGCCCTGCCTGCGCAGTTATACTTCCTGTTTTCGCGACTGTCGCAGTTGAGTTATTCGGCGTTGTCTGCGGGTGAGACGGTTGTCAGTGATTACGGTTTCTGCCAGGATGCCGTATATGCCGCGAGTAATTTGTCGAGTGACGACCAGGTCGTTTATCATCGCCTGGCCGGACCTGTCGGGAAAATGGTCAGGCGGCCTGACGTTTTGATTCACCTGGACGGTGGTGAAGATATGCTGCTGGAGCGGATTGCACGTCGAGGCCGGCGGCACGAGACGGCTTTTAACGCCGACTTTCTCGCACGTATGCGCAGCGCATATCATGACATTACCGCCGCCGCCGATTGCCCTGTCGTAAGCATCGACGTCGGCGAGGTGGACTTGCGGGAGCAGCCGGAGCGAGACAAACTGCTCCGGGACGTTCGGGAGGCATTGTCAACCGGTGGCGCAGGTTTCTAACCTGTGCATGGAATGTCGGACTGAGCGGCACAGGTTACAAACCTGTGCCACCAAGGTAAGGCTCTATTATGAACACAGCGAAAACAATTGCCGAGATTCGCCGCCTCGTCGCCGACGCGCGATCCGGCGGGGTTGTCTGTGTCGGTCTTGTGCCGACTATGGGCGCATTACACAAGGGGCATTACAGTCTGATTGATGCGGCCTGTGGCGAATGCGACTTCGTGGCGGTAAGCATCTTCGTCAATCCCACCCAATTCGGCCCGAACGAGGACTACCGCCGGTATCCCCGGCCGATTGACGACGACGTGGCAGGATGCGTATCACACGGCGTCGATGCCGTTTTTGCGCCGAGAGCCGAGGAAATGTATCCCGACGGTTTCGCTACGACAGTCAGCGTCGCCGGACCGACCGGTCCGATGGAAGGTCGATGCCGTCCAGGCCATTTCGACGGCGTCTGCACCGTGGTGGCCAAATTATTTAACATCGTCGCGCCCGACGTCGCCTGTTTCGGCGCGAAGGATTATCAGCAGGTGACAGTCATTAAACGAATGGCTGCCGACCTGGACATGCCGTTACGGATAAAGGTTTGCCCGACGGTACGCGAGGCGGACGGTCTGGCGATGTCCAGCCGGAATGTCTGTCTCGGCGACGAAGAGCGCGCCCAGGCCGCTGCCTTGTACGAATCGCTGCGTTTGTCCGAACGACTCATCCGCGAAGGTTTAAGTCGGGCCGAGGAAGTAATCGAGACCGCCCGCAGGCATCTGGCTGAGAAGGCGCCGCTTGGAAAGGCGGATTACATAGAAATCGTCGATCCCGACAGCCTCGAAACCGTAGATACAATAGAAAAGGACGTGGTGATAGCGCTGGCGGTGAAATTTCCCTCAGCAAGGCTCATAGATAACATTCGTGTGGATATGACGGAACAACGAGAGTAAGATAAAAACCGTAATTTCCAATTTTCAATTCCTGCCTGCCGGCAGGCAGGTCCGATTTCCGATTGGACGGAGAACTTGCCGGATATTTTTTCAATCGGCAATTGAAAATTGGCAATCGGCAATTGGACCTGCCGGCAGGCAGGAATTGTTATTCATGCAGCAGGTAATTATAGATTTCGGTAAGGTCAATCTTTTCGGTCATCCTGTCGCTATGCGCATCTACGGGTACGGGCTGATGCTCGTGCTGGGGTTTATCTGTGCTGTTTATCTGGCACGTCGTCGTGCGCAGCGGTTCGGCGAGGACCCGGACGCGGTAACTACGCTGGGTCTGCTGTCGCTGGTCGGTGGGATAGTCGGGGCGCGGCTGGCGTATGTGATAGAAAAATGGTCGGTCCACTTTGCCTGGCGCAGCGACCCGCTGGGCGAGGTTTTCAACATCACTTCCGGCGGGCTTATCTATTATGGTGGAGTGATTCTTGCGGTGGCGGCGGTTCTGCCGTATATGCGTCTGCGGCGCCTGCCGATTCGGCGATACCTGGATATTCTCGCGCCGGTGGTGATGCTGGGTCTGGGGTTCGGGCGGATGGGATGCACGCTGAACGGCTGTTGCTTCGGCCGGCGTTGCAAACCGAATTATTTCCTGGCGATGCGATTTCCCTACGCCTCAAAACCGCTTCTGAAGTTCGACGACTCGTCCAATATTTTCGGCGGTGCGTCGGTATCGCCGGTATTTTCCCACCAGGCCGAAACCCCGCCGGGGCAGGGCGGAATCGGGACGGACGACATCCCCGACTGGCTGTTGCGCCGTGATGAGAAGGGCGAATTAATGCTGGCCCTTCAGGTCAATCAAAAGGAGACGATTATCAAACCCGCCGGCAGGTTCACGCCCGAAGAACTGACCCGTGCGCGGCGTATCCTGAAACGGCCTTCGGAACTGACGGACGAACAGGCTCGCCGGGCCGCTGACCTGTTGTCGCTTCCGGTTCAGCCGGCTCAGGTGTTCGGTATCGTCAATGCCCTGCTCATCGCCGGCGTATTATGGTGTTTTTCCCGGCTGCGACGGCGGGAAGGCCAGGTCTTCGCGCTGATGCTGATCCTGTACCCGATTACGCGATTTGCACTTGAGGGCTTGCGCGGCGATAATCCTCATAATCTTTTTCGACTGGAATTGACGCACAATCAGTACACTTCTGTTGGTATGATAGGATTAGGTTTGCTGTTATTGTTCGGTTTGCGTTTTCTGCCGGCGGGGGCGGGACCCTTCCGGCGCGGGCGCGAGGAAGTATCCGAACCCCAACCGCGGCAGCAGAAACAACAACGAAAAGGGAAACACTGATGAACAAAAAAACTTACCTGGTATTGTTGAGTGTATTGTGTTTATCGACGGTGGCTTTTGCCCAGAACGCGCCCGGGCCGGTAGTGCCGAAACTGGTCTCACAGATCGTCGGCGGACTGGTCCGCCTGGAATTCACTGTCGATACGAAGATCGTCTCACAGCAGAAGGCAATCGGCCTGTGCATCTGCATAGACGCGAAAAAGAGTATCTTTATAACGCGCGATGTGCCCGGCGGAATGCCTCAAGGGGAATTGGCGGGCTTTACACTGATCACTTCCGGGATCGGCGGCAAGCGAATCAAGGCCGAGCTTCTGGGCATCGATCCGGAAACGGGTCTTGCCTTCGTCCGCGCAACTGAAAAGCACAAATGGTCGGAGATACGGTTCGCAAGGACGTCCAATCTGCAACTGGGCCAGCGGGTAATTTCGGTCGGACTGCTGGGTCCGCAGACCGGCAACACGCCCTATGTCGGTTCGGGCATTGTATCGGCCGTACTTCGCCTGCCCCATCAACTCGTCTATGTCAGCGGGGGCGACTTGACGGTTTCAAATTCTCCGGTGCTGACCGAGGACGGGCGGGTTATCGGGATCGTCGGCAAGCAGGTGCCGATGGAGTACCGAATGGTCGTGATGGGAAGGGGGGGGACAAATGTAGGCCTGGCCGGATTGCAGACGAGCCGGTTCTTTACGCCGGTCGAGGAATTCATAGGCGCAATTCCCTGGCCTGGGAAGGTCAGGCGCCTTCCGTGGATGGGTGTGATGACTTTCCATCCGGTTCTGCCCGAGCAGCGTGAGGTCAAGGGTCTGGGGAAGATGCCGGCGGTTGTGGTAGGGAAGGTCATAGACGGTTCGCCTGCCGCCCGCGCCGGTCTCAAGCAGAGCGATGCCGTGGTGGGGTTCCAGGGTAAACCGCTGGAGGAGATGGCTATGCCCGTTATGACCGTTATACAATTCCAGAGGCATCTTGCCCGGTGCAGGGCGGGGCAGAAGATTTCGCTGACTATTGTAAGGAAGGCCAAACAGCAGACAGTGCAGGTAAAGTTGGCGGAGATGCCTGTGATGCCTCATGAAGCCAAGCGACACTACGACACCCGAATCGGTATCATAGCGCGCGACCTGGTATTCTGGGACCGCCATGCAGGAAGCGGTGAATCGCTGAAGGAGAAGGGCGTGTTCATAACATCCGTCCGAAGGGATTCGCCCGCCGCACGGGGTAAACTCCGTCCCGGCGACCTGCTTACGGAGGTCAATAAAACGTCCGTCCCGTCGGTGGCGGTCCTGCGAGGCGCCCTTGAAGCACTGGCAAAGGCCGCTCCGAACAAGCCGATAAACTTTATCATTCAGCGCAGTGGCGAGCTGCAATCACTGTCAATACCCCCTCCGCAGTAATATCGCCGCCGAGTGTAGTGCAGGATAGCGGAAATAATCGAGGCCGGTCGGAAGGGCAGGCTCTGGAGGGTGGGAAGGTTCATTATGTCGAATCGAGTGATGTCGGTTATCTGGGTCGCAACGGTCTGGTTCGGTTCGTCCTGGGCGCCTGTGGCAAAAGGACAGGCGCCTGCCCGGACCGCCGGCGAAGTGAAAGCCGCACCTTTGGTTTGGGACCGTCTGGCTGCCGAAAGTCTCGTTCATGCCGCCCGTTCGCTGGGGCACATGCCGGGGGATACCCAAATTGCGCAGGCGGGGAGGATCAGGGCGCTGCTGCGATGCGCCCAGCGCCTTTATCCGACCGGCGTGGAGATTAACCGTCAACTTATCGACCTTTACGAGGGCGCCGGCGAACTTACCCCGGCCGTTGCCGCCGCCGCCGCTTACGTCAAGGCGCGACCCAATGACTACCCCTGCGCCGTGCGCTGGATACGCATGGCCCTGGAGACGATGAACACGGCCGACGAGCGCGTAGGTTTCCTTAAAAAGGTCGTTGCGCGGGAGGAACTTTCAAAATCGATACGCGCTGTGGCCGCCGCCGGACTGTGCCGGATATATCAGGGACAAGGCGCCGACAAAGAAGCCCGACAGGCCTGCGAACAGGCGCTTCGGCTGGACGCTTTCGAACCGGCGGCGCTGAAGATGCAGGAAAAATTTTCCAGACGCTCAGGACCGGCCCTGTCGTTCGAAACCACGCTGTCGGTCTTTCGCGGGAACCCGCGCAGCCTGCAGACGACAGTGGAACTGGCGCGGATGCTCCAGGACGCCGCCGTCTATGACAAGGCCCTGCTGTTCTACGAACACGCATTCGCCATTGCCGCAGCGACTCGTCCGTCCGGCGACGACCTGGAAAGACTGCTGATCGGCCACATCAATGCCATGCTCGATGCAGGTCAGCCCGAGAAGGCGGTGAAATTCTCCCTGCCTTACATAAGGCATTTCGCCAGGAGCCTGAAACTGCACGGGTTGATGATCGAGGCCTATCGAGCGCTCGGTGATAAGAAAAAGGCCGATGATCACGTCGAGGTCATGGACAAGATATACAAACCGCTGGCCTCGCCCGGCGCCCGGCGAACCGCTGCGCAGACGGCCGAGTTGGCGTGGTTCAATCTGGTTTACCGCTCCAGGCCGAAGATTGCGATTCAGTGGGCCAAAGAGGCCGCTTTGTCGGCCGGCGACGATCCGTTCGTGCAGCGCGTCCTGGCGGCAGTAAAAATGGCTATGGGAGAAGCCGATTCCGGCGCAAAAGGTCTGACCGGACTGGCGGGGACAGACCCTTACGCCGCCGTCGTCCTGGCCGGGCATTATTTCCGGCAGAGCAAGCCCGACCAGGGACGGAAGGTGCTGCTGGCGGCGGCGGGTAATGTCCGTACGGGACCGGCATGGAGGGCGTTTTTGGCCGTCGCAAATAAACAGAAAGTCATACTCCCGCCCGTGCCCCATGCAGAGCAAATGAAGAGCGCTCTGAAAAAACTCCCGGCCTACGTATTCGACATGGGTCGAGTTCCGGAAAAGTTCGTCAGCGTGAAACTGACCGCGCCGACCGGCAAGGTCGCCCTGGGCGAACCGGTTACCGTTACGCTCGTCATCAAAAACATCTCAGAGCATCCGGTTCCGTTGGGGCAGTGGGGCCTGTTCAACCCGGCGGCGTTCCTGAGCGTGAAGGTCGAAGCCCCCGTCGAGGCGATCCTGCCTAACCTGACGCTGCTGACGCTGCCGGCGCCGAAATATCTCGAAGCGGGTCGGGAAATTTCACATACCGCCCGCGTGGATATCGGACAGGCCGAAGCGATGCTCTTGTCCGCCCCCCTGTCGGAACTGAAATTGACCGTCGGCGCCATGCTGGACCCGCTGCAAGTCGGCAGGGGAATGTTTTCCTCCGTAGGTGGAATAAAGATCGCGCCGGTGGTGATTCACCGCGCCGCATTGTTCGATGTTTCGGGCGGGCTGAAGTCGGCCCGGTATGCACTGGGATATATCGTTCGCGACCTTAAACGAGGCTCGCCGACCGTGCGGATGCGCGCCGCCCGACAGACCGCCTCACTGCTCAAGTACGTTTGCAGCGGTAAGGCAAGCAAAGAAAACCCCGCCTTGGCGGACGTACTGAAAAAGCCCGTCCTGTTGAGTATGACCAGGGCGTTCTTGCAGGCCCCCCAGTCCGCCGTCCGCGCGGAAATGCTGACGGGGCTTTATCACGTCAACCTGGACAAGTCCATAATCTCGCTGCTGGGACCGTGTATCGAAGACGCAAGCCCAATGGTGCGAATGCGGCTGGTCGAATTGCTGGTCGCCAAAAGGACAAGAGGGTACAGATTCATGCTGACCCACTTTGCAGGTGACAAAGACGTCCTGGTCCGGGAAATGACAAAGGCCCTGACAAGCAGGTGAAATTATCGATTGCCAATTGCCAATTGAAAGAATGTCGAGCAGTACCTGCAATTGACAATTGGAAATTGGAAATGGGCAATTGAATGAGTGTTCACGAGGACATTATTTCTGCGATAGGTCGGACGCCGTTGGTGAAGATTCGGCGCATCATTCGGTCCGGGGCCGAGGTGCTGGCGAAGGTCGAGTCATTCAATCCGCTCGGTTCGATAAAGGATCGCGTAGCGGCAGCGATGATTGACGCCGGCGAGCGTGACGGGCAGATCGGTCCCGATACGGTCATCGTCGAGGCAACCAGCGGCAACACCGGTATCGGTTTGGCGTTCATTTGTGCCGTTCGCGGTTATCGTTGCATTATCACGATGCCGGAAGATATGAGCATCGAGCGGCGCAAGGTTATCTCGGCCCTCGGGGCCGAGGTCGTCCTGACGCCGGCCGACGACGCTACGCCCGGCGCTATAGCAAAGGCCGAAGGAATCGTCGCCTCAACGCCCGGCGCCTTCATGCCAAACCAGTTCGCCAACCCGGCCAATCCGGATATTCACCGCAAGACGACAGCCGAGGAGATATGGTCCGATACGGACGGCAAGGTCGATATTCTCGTCTGCGGCGTCGGCACCGGCGGGACGTTCACCGGCATCGCCGAAGCCATCAAGCAGCGCAAGAGCGATTTCCGCGCAGTCGCCGTCGAGCCGGCCGGCAGCCCGGTCCTGACACAGGTTTTGAGCGGAAAGGCGCCCGCGCCGGGACCGCATGGATTGCAGGGCATCGGGCCGGAATTCATTCCCGAGGTGATGAACCTCGACGTGGTGGACGAAGTCGTCTGCGTAACCGATGAGGACGCCTTTGACTGGGCGCGCCGGGCCGCCCGCCGGGAGGGTCTTTTCGTGGGGATATCTTCCGGCGCTGCGCTGGCGGCCGCCGACGAAATCGCCCGACGACCCGAAAGCAGCGGAAAAGTCATCGTCGTAATCCTGCCCGACGGCGGCGGAAGATATATCTCGACCGCACTGTTCGACTTTCGGTAGGCCGGGACGGAGCGAAGCGTAGTCCCGGCAATCCTGCTGCGAAGAATCCGCCGGGACTCCGTTTCACTACGTCCCGGCCTACAACTGTCTGACCGCGCATGCGGAGGCCTGATGCGGCGTTTTGTTGATTTACATACTCATTCGACCGCTTCCGACGGGGACATGCCGCCGGCGGAAGTTATCCGCCTGGCCGAGAGTCGTCGCCTTGCGGCCGTTGCGCTGACCGACCACGACACCGTCTCCGGTCTGTCCGAGGCTCGGCGGGCGGCGGATTCGCTGACGGTCCAATTCGTGCCGGGCATCGAAATCTCGGCTAAATTCACCGGTGGCCTGCTGCACATCCTGGGACTCGGCATCGACCCGACCGATCGGAACCTGCTGGAAACCGCCCGACTGCTGCGAGAGGCCCGCAACGATCGGAACCCGAGAATGATCGCCCGGCTGCAAAAACTGGGTATGGAAATTTCCATGGACGAGTTGTTCGAATTCGCCTTTGCCTCGCCGGGACGCTCGGGAAGGCGGCGCGTGCGTATTACAAATGGCGAGCCAGCCGTAGTCGGCCGGCTGCACATGGCAAAGCTGCTGGTGGCCAAAGGTTACGTCCGCAGCGTTACCGAGGCCTTCAATCGTTACCTCGGTCGGGACGGACCGGCCTACATAGACAAGGAAAAACTCGCGCCGCGCCAGGCCATCGAGGCAATCCACTCCGCTGGCGGAGTGGCGATCCTGGCGCATCCGGTGGAGTTGAGGTGCAATAATAATGCGATGTTGACCCGCGTCGTCCGGTCTATGGTCCGCAACGGGCTGGACGGGATCGAAGTATATCATTCCAGCCACAACCCGATACAGACCCGCGCTTACCTGGACCTTGCCCGGCGGGAAGGGCTGTTGATTTCCGGCGGTTCGGATTTTCATGGCTCGGTCAAATCCAGCGTGAAGTTGGGCCGACCACGGGTGCCGCGAGAGGCCGTCGAACAAATTCTTGCCAGAATCACCCGTTGACTGATAACCTTGCGAATTATGAAGATTCTCCGCAACATCCCGTTAGTCTGTAACATTCAAAATGATGGGTGCCATGCCCTCACCCGTTTTCGGGGGTGGGCATGTTTACGCCCTTCGCTGCGCTCCGGGCGAAAACATGGCACCCCTCAAAATAGGTGTTACAGAGTGCTGGTCCTGATCTTTCTGGCATTCGTTTGCGGGTGCAGCCAGACCGGTAATAACGAAGGTAGCGGTGGCGTTATAAGAAGGATATTCGGACCGTCGCCGAATGAACTGGTCGAGATGCTCGAGTCCGACGATCCCGACCTGCGCCGGACCGCGATTGAGAAGTTGTCGAAGCACGACTGGGGCCGGCGCGGATCGTACCTGAAGGCCTATTCGATTTTGTGCGAAGACCCGGACGCGACGGTCCGCAGCGCTGCCGTTCGGGCG
>DAOVFI010000472.1 GCA_030673005.1 Planctomycetales bacterium | reverse complement strand
CGCGTACATAAAACCGAGTCAATCGAACTGCATACTTCTCATACCATTCCGGCGGGTTTTATTGCATAAACCGCCACTCGCCGGCAGGCCACGGATATGAATAGCCTGCATTAATCATAATACCAGAATGCCCCGACGCCTGCAAGACGTTCATACGGTTTTTAATGGAATCCGCGGCGATACGCTTGGGTATAGATTTCAGACCTAATCGTCCGATAAGAACAGTTGGGTGGCACAGGTTTGTAACCTGTGTGCTGGTGGCACAGGTTTCTAACCTGTGTTGCTTTGCCGGCTGCTGGGCGTGCACAGGTTGAAAACCTGTGCCACCAATTGGGGCGGTTTGCTTGTAGTGAAAGGTAACTTTTTGATTTACGCTGCATTTTCAGTCTATTTGTTGGGAATTTTATTTACCGCGATGGGCGTGTATCGGCTTTGGGCCGGGATGATCAAGCCCGGGCGTGTCAACTGGGCCTTGCTGCCGGGGACTGTCGTGGCGGAGATGGCCTATATCTTCGGCTCGCTGATTACCGGCGGCGAGGTTCGCCGCGCCAAGTTGATGGACGGCGGTCGCGGCGGTTCCGGGCGGGGGGGCAAATCGTCCCCCGGAAGCGCCGGCGAGGCCGAACCGACCACCGAGACCGCACCCAAACTCCGCCACGTCGGACCGATAGTGGCGGCCTTTATGTCCGTCCTCGCCTGCGGGGCGGGAATCGTCGTAGTCCACTCCCTGCTGGGCGAACCGGTTACCGAGCAATTCACCGAGGGCAGGACTTTGGGACTGGCCGAACGTCTGAGGGAACTGCCTGACAGCACCGGGGCGTTCTGGGAGCAGTTTGCCTGCCAGATTAACCTGTTGCACCGTATGGCGGCCACCTGGACGGAACTGGACTGGAAGGACTGGCGTGTGCCGCTGTTCGTGTACCTGGCGACGTGCCTGACGATCCGCCTGGCGCCTGTCCGCAGGCCGCTGCGATCCACACTGGCGGCGGTAATCGTCCTTGCCGGGATTATCGCGCTGGTCGGAGTGATATGGAAGCAGTTTGACTCACTTGTGGACAACCTCTGGCCGCTGGTGATGTACGTCTGGGCGTCGCTGCTGTTTCTGCTCTGGGTCAGCCTGATCGCCCGAGGCGGGGTGGGCCTCGTCAGAGCACTGGCGGGAAAAGACGCACCAAAAACCCGCTCGCGAAGAAGAGAAACAGGTGAGGAATAAAGGCGGGTGGCAACCACGCCATCCACCCGAGTTCATCCTTATTGCAGCGACTTTTTTAACGCCTGCTCGATTTTCTCTTTGCTGTCCTTTACGAAACATCCCCCGCTTTCGGATTTCCAGACGATTTCTCCGTTCCTGACGATAAATTGTGTGGGAAGCCGTTTGATATCGAGTTGCTTACATAATGGGTCGCTATCGAAGGATTTTGTCACCTGGTTATATGAGCCGTCCGGAACAGTATATTTCCAGAACGCGATTTTGCCTTTATATTTCCCATCCTTGATGATTTCCTTTATTGCGAGGATTGCCGGCGAGGGTTCATTGCTGGAAAATGTGGACGATTTTCTCGTCCAGAGTTCCCGGCTGCAGAATATCACCAGGGCGGGCGATTGCGACGCTGATATTTCTTGATGATAAGTCGCAATGGTTGCTTCGTTTATTGCTACGCCACCATCTCTTCCCACAAGATAATAAACCAGACAGGCTACGACTATCATGGCGGCGGCAATGGTTACTTTATTTCGTAAGGATTTTTTCATTTCATTCGGCTACTCTGGCTATTCTTGCTCATCGGTTTCGCCGCCGCCCGGCAGGCCGCGGGTGGTGCGGAGTTCTTCGATCTTCGCCAGCGGCCGGTCGAGCATGTGCGTTCGCGTTGTAACGAGATTGTCGTATTCGGTCTTGGCCTGGTCGATCCGCAAGCCCATTTTGTCCATCGCTTCCTTGTATCGCTGCCATTGCTTCTCGATGCCGCCCAGCAGGTTGAGCACCTCGTCGGCCGTCTTCATGATATTGGCGTTCTCGGCTGCCGAGCGAATCACCGACAGCATCGCGTATAGCGTCAACGGCCCGCACATGACTATCCGCATCTTCAGGGACTCGTCCATCAATTGCCGGTCAAGTTCCATCGCAAGCGAATACACCTGCTCGTTCGGGATGAACACAATCGCGTAGTTGACCGTTCCACC
>DAOVFI010000728.1 GCA_030673005.1 Planctomycetales bacterium | reverse complement strand
GGCGGCGGCGTCGTCGGAGCCTTTTTTGCCGGCCCAGACGCGTATGGTCGCGGCGCCCAGTTCGGCGGCGGTATCCACCACCGCCTCAAACGGGACCGAATCCTCCTCGTGACCCACATGATAATAAGAGCCGTAAGCGGGAATTTCCAGACCGGCCTCTTCGGTCATCCTGCGGACCTCGGACGCCCGTTTCTTCTCGCCGTGGGGGACGTGGATGTCCCCGCCCCACTCGATCCCGTCAAGTCCGGCCTTGGCGACAAGGGCCACTATCTCTTCCGGCGAGAGTTTCCTGAATGTAACCGATACCAATCCTGAATGAAGCATCTTCGTATTCTCCTTTGCGTTGTATTCGTACGTGTTTAGCCTCAAGCCCGTTAAGATAACACATGTTAGCCCACCGCGGCTAAACACGTACTGGTATCCTATACCGTTTCGGCGTTCTTTTCGCGTCTTAATTTTCTGTCATATTCCGGTAATTCGCAATTCCGGGTTTTATTCGTCCTTCCGGAGCGCCTTGCGGGGTTCGGCGGACGAGGGTATAAACCTTTCGGCATCGGGTGGCGTGGTCGCGGGGTTTTGGGCCAATGTAAACACCGCCCCGACCCGGGGGCGCAAACAAAGCGACCACGCCACACGGCACAGACAAATACAACAGACACGGAGAAAAAAATGTCGCAGAAGATCAAGGCCGGAGTTAACACCATTCGCCATCAGTGGGATTACGTCTATAGCGACGAAACAAAGAAACTGCTTCACGAACATCTGGAATTCGACGAATCGCTGATCCCGGAAACAGGCGATCCGGACCTGATGAAAAAGAGCGTCGTGGACGCTGAAGTGATTCTCAGTACATGGGACGCCCTGCCGTTTACGGCTGAACTGCTTGCCGCCTGCCCCGACCTGAAGATCGTCCTCTACGCCGCCGGCACGACGAAGCAACTGATTACCGACGCATTCATCGGGACCGGCGCGAAACTTTGCTCTGCCGTTCACCTCAACGCCGTACCCGTTGCGGAGTTCACGCTCGGGATCATCCTGGCGAGCCTCAAGGACGTATTCGTCTATCACCAAAACTTCCTCAAGCAAGGCCGGGCGGCGTGGGTACCGCCCAGACGCGACTATCCG
>DAOVFI010000249.1 GCA_030673005.1 Planctomycetales bacterium | reverse complement strand
AGGTCATATTGGTAGTTCTGTTCGAGTATGGTCAGGCCGTCGGGGTCGTCGAGGCTGCGGAGGCGGACGGTGTCGGGCATGATGCCGGCGGGCACGTCGGTGAAACGGATGCTCGTTACGCCCTTTTTGAGGTTACGGACGATCCGCTGGTCGCGCACCAGCGCCAAGCCACCCCAGCCGCCGCCACCGCGCAAGTGCCTGTAAAAAGTCTGCATGTCCGATAAGTCCGCGTTGTTTCCCTGGGCGTATATCGGGTTGTTTCCCTGGGCGTCCATCTGGATTTCCATCTGTCCCGGCCCCTGCTGGAAGCGGGGAAAATGTCCCGGCCAGTCTTCCGGCTCGGACATGATCGTCAGAGAGACGTTCAGTCGTTTTATCTCGACCGGTCCGGCGAAAACCGGTCCGACGGACACCTCCTGCAACATCCAGACACCCACGGCGATAACGATCGCGGCGGCAAGGCCCGCAGCGCAGACAAGCCAGCGGCGGTACGGGCGGATTACAAAACGCTCTCCGGATCGAGCGGGCAGCGAGTGTGCAGGCGCAAGGCTCGGGGCTGCTTCCGGTTCGCCGGAACGATATGCTATCAGTGCGGATCGGGCCATTCGCAGGTCCTCCAGTTCCTTTCGGCAACGGGGGCATTGGCGTACGTGATCGCGGACGGCGCGGGCTTCGTCGCCGGGCAGTTCGTCGTACACCAGGTCGATTATTTTTTCATGGGCCTTGTCGCAATCCATCTTTCAGTCTCCGGCCCCGGGGTTGAAAGGTTTAAGTAACTCGGCCAATTTCAGCAGTGCGTATCGCACGCGGCTCTTGGCGGTGGCGATGGGAATTTCCAGTATTTCGGCAATCTGGCTGAATGTCAGTCCTTCGCTTTCTCTCATGGCAAGCGCCTCTCGCTGCTCGGCAGGGAGTTTGTCGATCGCCCCGGCCACGGCGACGGCCAGTTCGGCGCGATGGGCGTTCAGTGGCGGAGACGGGTCTGTTGCCTGCATTTGCTCAGTCATCTGCTGTTGCCCAGGCCGGCGGCGCTTCCGACGGAGCCGGTCCAGCCACTGATTGCGTGCTATCGCAAATATCCACGTCTTCACGTTGGCCCTGCCGGCGAAACTGTCCCATTTCTCCCACGCCTTCAGCATCGCTTCGGAGGCTATGTCTTCTGCCTCGTGCCAGTCGCCGCACATCCCGAACAGGTAACGCCTGACCGGCGCTGCAACATCGTCCATCGCGGCGCGCAAACTCTCCCTGCGGGCAGCCACAGGTTGAAAACCTGTGCCACCACCTTTCGGCTGGGCCACGCTGTCAGCCCCGCTATCGGTCATCTGCATTCCTGTTTACGGCTTCGTTCGACTGATTAGACGCCAATGGTTCTGGAATGGATTTATTAAAGATTATTTTCTTTTCTGCTGCTCGGTGAGACGCTCTTTGGAAATCGGCAATTGGCAATTGAAAATTGTTTCACCACATGTACCGGACTGTGTATGTCAGGACGACTTCCTTGCCGGCTTTAACGGGTACGTCCCAGGCGACTGTGCGCGAATCGAGTTTTCCGTCCTTGCCGACACGCTTCTTCGGATGCGACTCTTCCGTGATTTTCCAGTTCTCGTAGCGGTACATCGGTTCTTTTATTCGTACAGTAACGTCCTGCCTCTTGCGGTTTCGGACCTTTATCTCGATTGTTTCGGTCAACAGGTGTTCGTATGGTCCTTCGAGCATGAGATCGGTTTTAGTTTTAAAATCCGTCTGTCTCCGCTCGCCGACGACGTCGAAGGCGCTGCCGACCTGGAGCGATAGTTTCTCGTCCGTCGGCGTATGGTCTATCCTCTGCTCCCCGACCAGTTCCAGCGACTTATCGTCGGGGTCTTCCTTATAGACGCGGACGATACCGGCCGGCAGTGGTATGCCCAGTTTGTTCTTTTTCGAGTTGGTGAACTCGATGAAGACGTTGACTTTCTTGCTGACGTTCGCCAGGCCGTAGGTGCGCCTATTCTCCAGTTCGCCCAAGACTACCCTTATTTCGCCCAGCGGATTGTACAGATACCGCTTGGCAACCTTGATACCCCTGGCGGGCGTGAACATCTCCAACTGCTTTATCTCGTTGTCAGCAAGCGTTGAAGGCCGTTGCAGCGTGTACATGTGATACTCGAAGAAGGCCTTCTCATGCATGTCATCGCCATCGTCATCGTCGTCATCGCCCCAGTTATCGTCGTCCCCCCATTCGTCCGGATCACTGATTCGGCAGATATCTCCGGCGACGAATTTGAGTTTCGCGTTGCGGTACGTCTTGCCGGAGTTATTTTTGACGCTGACCCACCCGGATAGGTCGGCGTTACTATCTTTCCGATCCATAATCAGGGAATACCTGGCGTACCATGTAAGTCCGTTCGTCTGGTAGGACACGCGCGTCAGATGTTTGCCGCGTTTTTTCGCAGCCATTTTCCACAGGAGTGTCGGGCGGATTCGCAGACCCTCCGGCATCGCGCCGAAGCGAATGTTGCGGACCCCGGATCGGGCAATTATCACGAGGCCGGATTTGTCTTTCAGGATGAGTTGCTCTTCGCTGAAACTCAACAGCGGCCCGGAATACGTCTGCCTGTCGTCCCTGACGCTGATGGGCTTTTCGAGATACTTCTCCAGCAGCCGCCAGGGATTAACCAGGTCGTACTGGTAGTTCTGTTCGAGTATCTTTGCTTCCGGATCGGTAAGGCTCTCGAAACGCACTGTCGTCGGGTCGATCTTGCCGGCGACGTCGGCGAAGGTAACCTTACCGTCGGCAGGGATATCGACGTTTCGCGTCTCGTGGACGACGCCGAAATCGGGATAGACCGTCAGGCTTATACCCTCCTTTTCATCCGCCGTTGCGAAACCGGCCGACAACACCAATGCCATAAACATCCAACTTGCCTTCTTCA
The DNA here is from genome assembly GCA_030673005.1 of Planctomycetales bacterium. Taxonomy (GTDB): domain Bacteria; phylum Planctomycetota; class Phycisphaerae; order SM23-33; family SM23-33; genus DAOVFI01. The sequence goes on along the minus strand of DAOVFI010000249.1, from coordinate 1,460 downwards.
TCGTTGTTCTCCTTTCCGCGAGAGTTTGAGGGTTTGTCAACTGCTCGTTTTCACAACCCCAAGTTTATCTAAAATCATTGTTTGCGGGAAGCCCTGTACCAACCTGGGCCTCCGGCATCGTCCGATATATATTTCGATTTGCAATCCGGCGGCGAAACTGCCACAATGCCCGCCCGATTGATTTTTTTAAAACCTGTAACCGTTCAGGCTCTTGTGTTTTGTAGCAGGCCCCCGCTTTAGCGGGCCTGCCTGCTGGCTTGCCTACCTGCCTGCCGGTAGGCAAGCCGGCAGGCAGGTAGGCAGGGGTACACAATGGTAATTTATTACCCCCATTTTCTCCCTTTCCCGTCCCCTGGGGACGGGAAAGGGAGAAAATGGGGGCCTGTGGCAGGACCTTAATCGCCCCCGCTAAAGCGGGGGCCTGTTACAAAACCTCGCAGGATGGCGCCAACATGACAGCATGAACGGTTACTAAAACTAAAACCTTTTCGAGAGGAAACCATGGCTAAGGCAACGAATTACGACGTGAAGGACATGAAATTAGCCGGCGAAGGTAAGCGCCGGATACTTTGGGCCGACGGCGACATGCCGGTATTGGCGATGATTCGCAAGCGGTTCGCGAAGGAAAAGCCGCTTCGCGGGTGGCGGATGAGCGCGTGCCTGCACGTAACGGCAGAGACCGCCAACCTCGCCCGCACCCTCCAGGCCGGCGGCGCCGACCTGCTGCTGTGCGCGTCAAACCCGCTCAGCACGCAGGACGACGTAGCCGCTTCGCTGGTCAAGGATTTCGGAATCAAGGTCCACGCCGTTTGCGGCGAGAACCGTAAAAAATACTACGATCACATCGCCGCTGCCTGCCGACACCGCCCGACCGTAACGATGGACGACGGGGCCGACCTGGTCAACGCGCTGCACACCGATATGAGCCGTTACGCCGGCGACATCGTCGCGTCGATGGAAGAGACAACCACCGGCGTAATACGATTGCGGGCGATGGAGAAAAACGGGATACTCAAATTCCCCGTTATCGCCGTCAACGACGCCGACACCAAGCACCTGTTCGACAACCGCTACGGCACCGGCCAGAGCAGTATCGACGGGATCATCCGCGCGACGGATTTCCTGCTGGCGGGCAAGCGCGTGGTGGTTGTCGGTTACGGCTGGTGCGGACGCGGCGTCTCGACCCGGGCCCGCGGGGCGGGCGCCAACGTAATCATTTGCGAGGTCGATCCCCTCCGCGCCCTCCAGGCCGTTATGGACGGTTTTCTCGTCATGCCCATCGCCGAGGCCGCCAAGGTCGGCGACCTGTTCATTACCGTTACCGGCGACATAAACGTCATCGACGTACCGCACTTCAGGAAGATGAAGGACGGCGCCATCGTATGCAACAGCGGACACTTCAACGTCGAACTGAACCTCACAGGTCTGAAAAAAGCCGCAAAGAAAATCAACCGGGGCGT
>DAOVFI010000431.1 GCA_030673005.1 Planctomycetales bacterium | reverse complement strand
GGAAGAATCTTCCGGAATCGAACACCCCTGGCAGTCTGCAACGATACGCATCTTCGAAGAGGCCCAAAAAGCAAAAGCAGCAACTCAAAACTCACAACCATAAGAAATCACAAGCGGGCGCATCCCGTTTGAGTAGGTAGTAGTAGGGTGTGCAGGTTTTGTTTCCTGCACACCGAAACGCCCGTTAACCAATGTGGTGTGCAGGATAAAGAACCTGCACACCCTACTACTCAAACGGGATGCACCCAGGTGGCACGCACACCCAAATCGCCATTGACAATTGAATCGCAATTGTTTGTAATATATTTCCCACCGAATAAAGGGTTATGAGGAAGGATTACAAGACAATGCGAAAGTATATTTTTCGTTTAACCATCCTGTTTCCTGCCGTTATTTCCATTCTGCTCTGCGTCGCCGTTTCGTCGGCTGTCGCTTTGGAAAAGTCGGAAACAACCAAGGTGCCCGCCGACAAAGACGCCAAAAAAATCGTAGCGACTGAGCAGTTCCTTACGTTCTACCTGGACCTGTACGGCAAGCATCTGGCGAGCAGGGACTGGATGGCGCGTGTAATGGCGGTAATCAGCCTTGGGCGGATCGACGACGCGCGGGCCACCAAAACGCTCCTGGAGGTGATGGACAAGGACACCCGCCAGATCGTGCGTATGTACGCATGGGAGGCGCTGCACGCCCGGCAGGACCGCCTGACTCCCGTCCAGCGCGCCCACTGGGTTGCGGCGGCGTACAAACTGGCGGAGAAAAACTCCTTTCGCGGTGACCTGCGCCTGGGGCTGGTGGGCCTGATGGACGCCGGCGGACCGAAGGCCAGGAACAAGAAACTGTTCAAATGGCTCTTCAGTCACACGAATTCGCAGGACCCCGGCGATATTCGCACGCTATGGGCCATTGGCGATACGCTGCGAAGATGGAAAAGCCCCGACCTTATCAAGGGATTGATCGGCTCGATGAGTAACATAAACTCGGCCTATCGCGCCGAAGTGGTCCTCCATCGGGTTTATGAGGGCATCCCGTATGCAAGCACGATGTACCGGGAAGGCTCAAAGGTCATGTGGGCCAAGACGCAGCGTCGATGGATGGATTGGTTCAAGCAGGCCGAATTCAAGGAGATCGACATTGGTGAGGGTTCGCCCTACGCCGGGCGGTCCAAAGTGATGCCTCGGGGTGAGAAGATCACGGAAACGAAGAACTCCAAATGGCGCAAGGACCTGGAACTGAAGCGATTTCGCCTGGACCGGCTGGAGGTGGTCTTTGTCGTCGATAGCACCGGCTCGATGGGATCGACCGTCCGTTGGATTCAGCGCGACGTAGCCAGGATGATGCGTGCGTTTGAGCGCATCAGCCGGGAGCCGCGAATCGGCGTAATCCTGTATCGCGACCATGGCGACGAATACGTCGTGAAGCCGTACCCTCTTGCCGGAAACGCCGGCAAACTGGCAAAGGCCCTCAAAAATGCGAGCGCCAGAGGCGGAGGCGACATACCCGAGGCCGTTTATGAAGCACTCCATACGTCCGTCAAGAAGCAAAAATGGTCCAAAAGCCTGTCGGCCCAGAAGGTTATCGTTCTCCTGGGCGACGCGCCGCCGCACAAGAATACGCTGGGCAAAATCGACGAACTGGTTACAAAGGCTGCTGATAAACGCTTCAAGTTCTACTGCATCAAGATCCGCACCTCGCACCAGCGCAGAACGAAACTCCCCAACTATGACCGCGCCCTGGCCGGTTTCGACAAGATCGCCAAACTCGGCAACGGACGGAGCCTCTGGGTAACTTTTTCGCAGTCGTTCCGCAGTCCGTATTCCATGCGGACGGCCTCGCCACGCAACGAAAAAGTCTCCGGGCGAGTCATACTCCGCGAGGTGCTCAAGGCCGTGCTGGAAAAGGGATACCGCGATCGCGTGAACCCGTTCGTCGGTATCATGATGGAATACATCGACGCGCCGGTAAAAGAGAAGCGGTTCCACTTCGGACCCAGCAGACCCGGACCCAGCAGACCGAGCAAGTACGTCGATCCGCAGGCGCGATGAGCGACAACGTGGCATGACCGCCTGCCTGCCGGTAGGCAGGTCCCGGCCATGATAATATAATTCCACGGGCGAGACGCCCGTGCCACCATATGGATGAGCCTATGGAGCCGCCCGCGGTTCAGATTCGTCATCTCAGCAAGAGTTTCGGTCAGTTCGAGGCCGTCGGTGATATTTCGCTGGAGGTTTTCCGGGGCGAGATATTCGCTCTGCTCGGCCCGAACGGCGCCGGCAAGACCACTACAATCCGCATGCTGATGGGGATACTCCAGCCGACCGGCGGGACCGCCCTGGTCGCCGGCCTGGACTGCTTCGCCAAACGCGCCGAGGTCAAGCGGCACGTCGGGTATCTGCCCGACGACCCGATCTTCTACGACTACCTCCGCGGC
>DAOVFI010000276.1 GCA_030673005.1 Planctomycetales bacterium | reverse complement strand
GGCGAGAGCAGGAATGACCCCGCCGCCGAAGGGTCTTTCCGATTCGCCGGCGTTGATATCTCACAGTTGAATTTAGCGGCTCTTCTGGACCTGCCGCTGAAAAACCTCGGCGGCAGGGCGTCGGGGCAGATGGACTGCCGTTTCGACCGTTCCGGAAGGGTCGAGCAATTCTCGCTGGGTGTTCGCATAAAGAACCTTGACGCCCAGCCCCGGCACGGCCCGGACCTGCCGGTAATAGAAGAGGCCGAGATAAACCTTTCCGGAACGGCCGATCTGTTCAGCAAGAGCATCGACGCCCGCTCGTTTCGCGTGCGACTTCCGGGCATCAACCTGACCGGCGACGGACAAATCCACGCCAACGCACTGAGCGGCAACTGGAAGGCGATCCGATCGCTGAATATCAACGGCTCGATAAATCCGTCCACCATCGCCGCCCTGCTTTCAGGCCGACCTTCGCCGCTTCCGGGCGGCATTCGGATCGAAGGCGACATAAAGGTGAACCTTTCGCTGGACGGGGGAGAAAATCCGGAAGGGGCGGATACGCGGATGTCATTCAGTGCGACGCTGGACGCCGCCGGCGCCGCATTGCTGGTCGGCCAGCACGTCGCCAAGCCCGTCGGCGGGAATCTGAATGTCAAACTCAGCGGATGCCTGGAAGAAGAGTCAAACGCCTGGACACTGTCGGCGGAACACGCTGAATTGCGGTTAGGGAAGAATTTTATAACCGGCAGCGGAGAGATTCGTAACATCCAGTGCGCCATGCCCGACTACCAATGCCCTCGCGGGTTAACCGTCAGCGCCGCTCCGGACTTGCGAGGCCAATGGGAAATCGCCGAGTTGGAATCAATCCGCCGCCTGCTGGAGGCTCTCCTGGACCGGCGTCCGGCGGCGCTGAAAGAGGCCGGCCTGGAAAAAGCCGTTACCGGTCGATGGTACATCGAGAACGGCACCGTCGGCATGAGGTCCGTTCGCCTTCCGGCAGGAGCAAAACTGAAAGTGGGCAACCTGTTTGCCCAACCGGAGGACAGGACGATTGAAATGGAATTGAGCGGGACCGTTACGACGAATCCGCCGGGGATAAATCGGTTCCGCTTCCGCGCCGATTCGGGAGAATCGAGCGTGAGTATCGATTCGGGCAGGCTGACCTTCTCGCCGGACGACGGCGACGGGCATGACTCGCCGATACTTCTGGCTGAAGGGCAATACAGCATTCACGGCATAAGCAAACTGCTCGATTGGATCACTGACGAAGACCGGACCGGCCGGTCGGTAACGAACGCTTCGCATCCTGCAACCCGTGTCGCGCGCGATCCGGCGCAGGTCAAAACCCGTCGGCCGGAACAGAAATGGAAAAGCCGTATCGACGGCTCACTCACCGGCAGATTCAACCTGATGCTTTCACCGTCGATGCGGCGTTTGCACGTCTATACCAATGCCACGCATTTGGAGGCGGAGATCGACCCACCGAGCCGGTCGATCTGGTTGGACAATGTAATGTTCACGAAGGCGTCGGGCCGGCCGGCAGAGTTGAACGCGAATTTCCAGTCCGACGACACCCTGCCGCCGGCATGGCGGAATCGGCTCGACGTCCGCGTCCGCCTGGGGACGACGGAATTTAACGGGAGTATCGTTTTCCCCGCTGCCGACGCGGCAGAAGCCCCGATTCGATGCTCAGGCCGACTTCGAGTGGCGGATGCCGCCTGGCTGATTCAATCCGCCTTCGGAGAAGAACGGGCAAAAAAACTTCTTCCCTGGGACATCCGAGGCTCAACGACACTTTCGTTCCGGGGCCAGACCAACGACAACTTCGTCGCCGGCGAACTCGACTTCAATGCCGACGATTTGCAGTTCTACCTGCCACGAGCGAAGCCCCGGGCGAAGTCGGATGGCCTGCCACGAAGCAGGGCATTCAAGTCTCGCGGCGATCCGCTGCGTCTTCGACTGGCCGGTCGAATCGACCGGGAAACCGCCGGCATTAACGTCTTGACGCTGGACGTGGGGCGATCTTCGCTCCGCCTGACGGGTTCGGCGCGTCTTGGAGCCGAACGTCCCGCCGCCGGGAAGGACGCGAAGGCGCCGCAGGCAGGTGAACATTGGCCGCCGCCCGGAGTGGTCGGGATCGACGTGAATCTCATCGGGCGGCTGGTGCTGGACTCGACGGCCAAGGCGCTCTTTCCGGACCTTGCCGAATGGGCCGAACGCAACGGCGTCAGCGGCGGCGTATCGCTGACCGCACGCATTCAAGGCGACGACCGGACCGTCAAAGCATCAGGCCGGATCGACGCGGCGAACCTGGCTGTCGCCTGCGACGAAAAGAAGGATAAATCCGCATCCGCCAGGGCCGGCCCCGTTGCAGGTAAGGCAGGCGAGGTCCAGGACAATTCAGCGAAAATACCGGCCACGGAAACCGCTTCGCTCAAAGACCGCGTCGTCGATGCGATAGAAGAGATAATCTCACAATTCCGCAAGCCGCGCGGCTCGCGGGCTTTGGTAAAATTCAATCTTGCCGTTCCGGCGGATCTTTCGCACCTTCGGGCCGGGAGCCTGTCCATCGATACAGACGCCTTCCGGCTCCGGGCCGACGCGACCGTCCCGTTGCTCAGCCCTGGTGGCACGGGTTTGAAACCTGTGCCGTTCACCGCCCGCGCGTCCTTGAGCGTTCCCGACCTGCGCCGCCTTCGGCGGCATCTTCCGCAATTAGCGCCGTATCGACCGGCCGGTTCCGTCCTGATAGACGGACAGTTTCGCCGCCGTCGCGACGGGACGAACACAATCACCTGCGCCACGCTCAAGGCCGATAACGTCATTGCCACTATCAGCGACAAACGCTGCGGCATTGATGGAAAGGTCCTGCTGGAGGGAGTGGATTTTTCGAAAGACCGTAAACGCGATGCCAGGCGGGTCGTTACTATCGAACGGGTCTCGACCGATTCGCTGGAGCTTTGGGCCGGTGAAAGCCACGGCTTCATCGTTGCGGACGTGCGGTCCCCGAACGATGCTCCCGCAGGCACGGTTACACTGCTGTGCACCAACCTGGACGCGTACGATCTCCAGCAATGGACAGATCAACTTCAGCCTGCTTCAAAGGTCCCGCTGACCGAAGTGGAACTCGAAGACCTTGAACGGCGGGCGGGCAAGACGATCACCGATCTCCGCCGACGACTGGCTTCGGTCGATCTTCGCTGCCGCGTGGAAATCCGCCGCCTGCGCTACTATGACCAGGACATCAAGGTTTTCTACGAACCGCGCAGTATGATTGCACATTTGAACGTAAAAAACGGAAAGATCGACGCACGCTACCGCTGCGCGGTCAGCGGCGGGAAAATGGACAATAAGTACAATCTGGACCTGAACTTACAAAAACCCCGCGTCTCGCTCAAGACCGTGATGACAGAACTGCTGACCGACAAGAACATCCTTGCGCAGGTCGCTCGCGAGTTCCCCGGCAATACGATCTACGGGCCGTTCAACCAATCCAAGGCTGTGTCCTACTCGCTCCGCGACATGGTGATGAAGTCGCTGGATCGGCGGTACAATCCCGTGCCGGTCGGGACGGCAAAGACGGTGTCGGTGGACGGGACGGTGCGGGGCAAGTCGGCGCCGAGATTTATCGCCAATATTTTCCCGGGCCTGAACCTGACGACCTATCGCTACCGGCGAATGACCGGCTTTGCCGAATATCACGCCGACGGAACCGCCGTCAACGACATGATTTTCAACGGCGTTACCTACGATATATACATGGCCGGCACTACCGACTCCAAAGGCTTCGCCCAATACACTATCGGCGTCATCCTGCTCGGAACGCCCCAGACTCCCGAGTTCAATCATCTTCTGCGCCAGGGTCGAATACCCATCCTGAAGTTCAATGCGCGCATCAAGGACGGGCGTTTCTACGACGAGGATGTTTCCTATCCCTGGCCGACAGAGACGGCCTACAAGATATTCCTGGAAAACAACATCTTCTACCGTCTCTGGCTCGCCGCCAGCAGGAAACCGTCCGCCGCCATCATCACCAACGAAAAACCAAAGTA
>DAOVFI010000161.1 GCA_030673005.1 Planctomycetales bacterium | reverse complement strand
TGGGCCGCACCGCCACACGCGGGCGGGTACGCTAAATCAAGCGTTCGGCGTGGCTTACGCCACTGGAGATGAGGGGACTCGAACCCCTGACCTGCTGATTGCGAACCAGCCGCTCTCCCAACTGAGCTACATCCCCAGATTTTCAATAACTACAGTATAACAATTCGCTCGTTCGGGCCAAGAAATTTATCGGAAGTGTAGGCCGGGACGCAACGAAGCGAAGGCCCGGCGCCTGTATGGCAGGAGTGAACCGGCGGGACGCCGCCGCGCTTCGGGCGAGAACACCTGCTCCTCGGGGTGGCATCCGACATTTTTGCTCGGACAGACTACTACGTCTTATTCAGAACTGGTCTTCGCCGGAATCCATCGTCTTTCTTAACCTGTCGATGTTATCCAGGTACACAGCCGTGCCCCTGGCGACGACGGTAAGCGGTTCGTCGGCGATCCGCACGTCCAGACCTGTAGCGTTTGAAATGACCGTATCAATCCCCCGCAGCATTGCCCCGCCGCCGCACAAAACGATACCGTTGTCCACAAGGTCAGCGGCCAGTTCCGGTTCGGCCCGCTCCAGTGTGCGCATAACGCAATCGATGATGGAGCCGATAGGCTCACGCATCGCTTCGCGGACCTCTTCAGCGGAGATGAGCGTCTTGCGCGGAAGGCCTGAGATCATGTCCCTGCCACGGACTTCCGTGGTCAGTTCATCGTCGGCTTGACCGGGGGCGGCTGAACCTACGCTGATCTTGATTCTCTCGGACGTCTGCTCGCCGATCATAAGGTTATAGGTGCGTTTCATGTGCGCGGTGATGGCTTCGTCCATGTCGTCGCCGGCGACGCGAATCGACTCGCAGACGCTGATGTCGGCCAGGGAAATGATGGCCACTTCGGTGGTCCCACCCCCGATGTCCACTATCATCGAGGCGGTCGGCTCGGCGATGGGCAGGTCGGCGCCGATTGCGGCGGCCATTGGTTCATCGACGAGGTACACTCGTCTGGCGCGGGCGCGCTCGGCCGAATTAAGCACGGCCCGCTTCTCCACAGCGGTAATTCCCGAAGGAACCGCTATCACAACGCGAGGATGCGCCAGAGAACCACGACGATGAACCTTGCGAATGAAGTATCCGAGCATCGCCTCGGTAATGTCGAAATCGGCAATTACGCCGTCCTTCATCGGGCGGATTGCTCTTATGGACCCGGGCGTTTTGCCCAGCATTTCCTTGGCTACCAGCCCCACCGCCAAACCGTCAATGGTTTCAACGACCTTGTTCGTACCGCGTTTGACGGCCACTACCGAAGGCTCGTTCAACACTATCCCCTGCCCGCGAACACACACAAGCGTGTTGCACGTGCCAAGGTCGATGCCCATATCCATCGAGAACAAGCCCAGAATGGAATCGAATATCATGGCTTGACGGTCTTTCGCAGCACTTTCACCACGGACTGCTATACAATTTCCCGACCCGTGAACAGTTCTGCAAAGGTCATTTCGTAGGTCGTCATAAGGTCGTACATCACGATGCCGACAGCGGCGGCCAGGAAGACAATAGCCAGAATCAGCAGGAGTGTATATATGTTTGGCTGCGGCTTAACCCTTACCACCGGAATCTGTCCGGAAGACATTATAGCCATTGGAAATATCCTTTCAGTCCAGGCTGGTAGCGGCTTTATCGTTCACTTTCACCGCCCGTGTAGCGTCGTAGATGATCCCCGCCGAACTCGTAACTCCAACGTCGGCGATCCGCAGATGTGCGACAAAATCCGCACCGCGAAAGATAATGAACTCCATGTTCTTCTTTACGCCCGAGCCCGAGCCTATATCCAGGCTTGCCACGTCGCCCCTGACGGCGGTAATATTTGCTTCGATCTTCGCCGGCGCTACTACAGTTTCACCGACGGCCACTTTGGCTCCGCCGGCTTCCAGTTTTGAACGAAGGTCCGCAATCTCGGTATCCTTCTCTGCAACCTGCTCCTTCAGAACCCTTACGGACCTGATAAGAATGTCGTGATGCGCCATTTGTTCCTTGATGGTATGCTGGGCATGGCGAAGCTGGTCTCTCAGGGTGATGGTTCTGCGCTGCTCGGCTTTGAGATGATTCGAGAGTGTCCTGTTCAGTCCGATCTGCCCGGTCAGGTTGTCTTCGGCGACTTTCAGGGAGACGGAGAATTCATTCATCCGTCCCGACAGAACGGCCACCTGCCCGTTCAGCCGACTGATCTGGTTATCCTTGTCGCCGATGTCGCTGATGTGGTCCTTGGCGTCTTTCAGGCGGTCTTTCTTTTCACTCTGGTACATGCCCCTCCAGACTTCGGTGACTTGCATGTTGTTCCTGACCGACGCTGCAGCTATCTCGGCTCGCTGCCTCTGACCTTCGGCAACCCGCTTCCAGTTAACCGGTTCGACCGCCTGCTGGATAAAAATCGGACATGCAAACAGTAACAACACAACCAGCACCACGATACAGATTTTTGTCAAGGTACTCAACTGAGAGTCTCCTTACAAAGCGTGGAATCCAACCATCTTCACGCAATCCTCAGGACAGTAAGCCATTCTTACGTACGACATTGTTGATTCTACGCCCGTTGCAGGGCGAGTCAAGAAAATTTCCTGTTTTCCATTTGCCCGTGCGGCGCGATTGCCAGCATCGCAATAATAACCGGAAAAACCCTTACCGGCGAGGGAAATACAATCCTTCCCTTCCTTTTTCATCAGGCGACACGCCTTGCTTCGGGATTATCGCCGCCTATTATTTTAATCTTTACCACCGGCGGTATGCAATCGCGGCGCTTTTGCGGGCATAGTGGTCGGGGTTTTTTTTTCGGCCGGCTTTTCAATCGGTTTCTTCGCTTCCAGGCGATGCGTCGATTTGTACGCCTTTAACAACTGTAAAAGACTCTTGGCCGAGGCAACCCGAACAACGCCGTTTGACGACCGCAACAGTGGAACAAGCGTCTCGAGGGCCTGCGGGTCATCTACGTACGCCAGCGACAGTATGGCGAGGGTCTGGAGGCTGGTAATCTCGATCTGTCGGATGCGGATATTTTTACCGCGAGCCTTCCTCAGTACACCTTCCGGGTCGGTGGCGGACCGACGCGGCAGGTCGTCCGTTACCTTTTCACCCATTCGCGCCAGGCTTTCTGCCGCCACTACACGCATCGCCGGTTCGGCCCTGCGATCGTTCATCAACCGTCGCAGCATCAGCGCCGATCTCGGGTTCGCCACCAGGCCAAGCGCCTTGATTGCTATAATGCTGTCCTCGTATTTCCGGCTCCTGGCATAGGCCTCCAGTCTGACGGCGGCGATGTTGTCCCCAAGACGCGCCAGCGCCTCGACAATCTGAAGTATGACGACGGGATCGTGATCCATTCGCTGGCGGTATTTGAGCGGTTCTATTGCGCTCGGTTCGCCTATTCTGCCCATGATCATTGCAGTGGTTGCCCGAACCCATTTGTCCTTGTGGTGGAGCATGCTGCCGAGTTCGCCGGTGTAGGTATCGTCGCCCAGGCGGTGAAGGGCGTAGATCAGCGAGCACATCAGTTTGGGATGCGAGGCGGACTCCTTAATCATCGTCAGCAATATCGGCTTTGCCGGTCCGTAACGGACGTCCCCGATCGCCAGGGCGGCGGCGAACCTGACAGGCTCGCGCTCGTCGCGCAGGGACTGCATCATTATAGCCCCGGCGGCCGGTCCTTCCGTTTGAGCCAGCGCCTCCAGAGCATTTGTCCGCACCTTGGGGTCGGGGTCTTCAGCGGCTTGGCGCAGAGTGGCACGAGCGTCAAAATATGCCCGCTGCGGGTCCGGTCCGGTTTCGGCCTGCCGCGTATTACAGCCGACCGACATCGCTACCGTTACGATCGAAAAAAGTCCGACACAACGACGCAAAATACTTTTCATTATATTCAATCCTTATTTTTCTCTTGTCCGGGGCCGCCTGAATATTATCACAACTCCCACCACGGCGATAAGACAAACCACCTGAGCGAAAATATCGCCGATGAGACTATATACCGAAACTCGATCGTCCACAAGTATTTGTACAGCCATATTCCCGGCCACCATTTCCCGTACGCCGTTATGTTCGATCACGTCGCAAATTCGTCCGCAGGAATCTATGTGTGCGCTTATGCCGGTATTGACGACGCGTATAACAGGCACGCGAAACTCAATCGCCCGAAATTTATACAACGTAAGGTGTTGGGCCAGTTCCGTTCCGGCGTGAGGCTTCTCGGAGTGATTATATATAAACCAGCCGTCGTTGGAAAGATTCACCAGCATATCGATTCGCTTTTGGCGGCCAGACATCACCAACCGCCGGCAGACGCGGGCGAAAGTGCCTTCGTAACAGATTGGCACGGCAAAACGGACCGTCTGGCCATTATAGGGAATCTCAAACCGCACCACGGACTTTCCCGGCTCCAGTTGCGGCATGACCCCCGGAACGAACCGGCGGACTAACGCGTGAAGATCGGGCCATGACTCACGAAACGGCACACACTCGCTGAAAGGCACCAGGTGCATCTTGTCGTACCGCCCCTTCAGGCAGAGTTGCCCCTTCTCGTTAAGGTCCAGCAGCAAAGCGGAGTTGCTCCTGCCCGTCTCCGGCCCGGGTCGTCCCGCCGGCATCCCCCCGCCGGCAAGGAGAGGGCAACCTAAATTTTTTATCAGTCCGTGCAGCGTGCGGAGGTTGCTCTGATATGTGCGGATATGTTCCTGCTGCTCCGGGCTGTACGCCGGTCTGGACGGATCGCGCGGATTGATTGCGTCCGGGTCAAAATCCCGCCAGTAGCCCGGGTCCATATTTCCGAAACTCAACATGCTCTCCGGCCAGAAAACTATATTGCAACCGGCATCCGCCAACGGGCTGGTGTTATCGACGTGTGCGTCGAATATATCCTGCGGAGATGCGCCCTTCTGAAACAGTGAAACCGGAAACGCCAGTTGCACCACGCCGATCTTCGGTCCCGGGTGGGTAGTATTCTGGTTAAGTCGGTACGCACCGTATCCCAGCATCGCCGCAGCCGCCACTGCGCAGGCGCCGACGGCGACGCCGATCTTGCGAGTCAACCGCCCCCCGCCGGAAGTCCTGACGAACAGCGGCTGGGCCAGAACGTCGATAATCGCACCGTTGACCATGGCGACAAAGAACGAAACGCCGTACTGACCCGTGATGTCGGTCAGCTGGATCAGGCCGGTGCAGGTATGCTGGCTGTGTGCCAGGAAGAACCACGGGAAGCCGCTCAAATCGACGGGTAACGCCGGCCATAGTGTAAAGGACCTTGCATATTCAAGCGCCACCCACACCACCGGCAGCGTTACAAACATGGGCCAGCCCCTGCCAAAAGCCCGGCGAATCACCACCCCCGCCACCAACCAATAAACACCCAGCAGCGGGAGAAGCAGGATGTAGCCGATAAAAGTAATCCAGGTCAGCCAGTAGATCCCCGCCGCCCAGAAGATCACCCCTCCCAGCCAGCACCAGAGAATCGCCCATCGCCCCTTGTGCCCTCCGATTACGGCAAGTCCCCACGGCACAAGGGCTACGTATGCCAGATACCATCTGTCGAACGGGGCGAAGCATATCAGCAGGACGGCGCTGCTGAGTATGGACAACAACGCCACGCTGAGTCGGCGACGGATGTCAAGCCGGCCCTTAAAAACCTCCGGTGGCGGGTTCTTTTCAAGAGCCTCAATATCGGCCTTGACCTTGGCCGGATTCAATGAGTGACGACGCTTGCTCACTAAACAACCTCAATGGACCAGAATAAACCGGCGGTATTTTCGTCAGTATCGCCTTCCTGGTCAAGTTAACAACACGGTCATCGATATTCCGGCGGGTGGCACGGTCAAACGAAGTTTGGCCGTGGCATGGCCGTCTCGGCCATGATGCTCTTCAATACTATAGATCGTGAACACGTTTCACGGGCGAGACGCCCGTGCCACTATGTTCTGGAATAATGCCGGCCGGTGGCATAGGATAACAACTCGTATGGTAAGTGATATAAGTAAATCCGCTGCCGCACGGAGGGGTATTCTGGCGTTGCTGAT
>DAOVFI010000773.1 GCA_030673005.1 Planctomycetales bacterium | reverse complement strand
CATGGCCGTGGCCGCTCCGGTAATCTCCGCGACGCTCTCGCCGCGAGCCGCCATCGCCACCAGCAGACCCGCAATCTGAGCCTCGGTCCACGCCCCGTCCATTATCTGACCGAATGCGTCTTCAGACTGCTGCCGGGTCAGACCTTCGCCGCCCATCGCAGCACGGAGAAATTCCCGATATTCCATTTCCGCCATGATATTGTCCTCTTTATATTACAGAATCAACGTTGCTGCATTGTCCGCCCCGAATTATAGTCTGCACTTTCGACGGAGCAACTGTCCCGATGTCAGAATTTCGACTTTTAGTCATTGCCGATTCACACTACGCCTCGCGCGAGGACGATATTTTCAGTTCATCGCCGGCGCGGCGCTGCCTGCTGGGCTGCGAACTCATCCGCCGTGCCATTGTCGATGCCGACCGCCAAGGCGGATTCGACAGGCTCACCGCAGGTCCGTTCGACGCGATCGCCCTGATGGGCGACCTGATAGATAACGGCGCCTCGCCGCGGGCAGAGGACGACTTGCGTGCGATCCGGGATGAAGTCCGCTCCGCCGCAGGTGATAAGCCGCTGCTGGTCGTACCCGGCAACCACGACGGCAACGCCGACCGGATGCTGAAAATCTTCGGTCAGCGGCCTGGTCTGCACGAAGTCGGACCGTACCGCTTCGTTACCTTCGCCGACGCCTACGCCGCCGACGACCTGTGCACGCGAAGCGAATCGGACCGACAACTGTTGAACGATTTAGCCGGACAAAGCGATCCGCCGATTATCGTCCTCCAGCACAACCCGATGAATCCGGCCATCGAGGGCGATTATCCGTACATGCTGACCAACCGGGCCGAGGTAATGGGCGATTATTCGGCCGCGGGCGTGGTTTTGTCGATCAGCGGGCATTATCACGCCGGTCAACCGCTCAACACCGCCGGCGGCGTGCAGTATTTCACTGCCCCCGCCGTTTGCGAGGAACCGTTTTCCTATGCGATGATTACCCTCAATGGGCAGGAGGTAGGAGTCGAGGTT
>DAOVFI010000189.1 GCA_030673005.1 Planctomycetales bacterium | reverse complement strand
TCGAGACGTCCGACAGGGCGCTCTACGAAAGGATTCATCCCGACCTGCCTGCCGGACAGGCAGGCCTGAACGGCGCAAGGTCCGACCGAATCGCCATTCTTCATCAACTGCGCGAACTCGGATACGAGGTCGGAAGCGGCGTGATGATAGGTCTGCCGGGACAGACTTACGAAACCCTCGCGCGTGACATCGAGTTGTTCGGCGAACTCGACCTGGACATGATCGGATCAGGCCCGTTCATTCCCAATCCGCACACCCCGCTTGCCCGCAGCGCCAATAAGCAGGTCCCCAACAGCGAAATAATGTCCTACAAGGTCATCGCCCTGGCCCGGATTGTCTGCCCGTTGGCGAACATCCCCGCAACGACCGCCGTTGCTACACTCAACGGACAGGCCGGTTACGAACTTGGCCTTCAGCGCGGTGCGAATGTGATTATGCCCAACATCACGCCGCCGCATTACAGGAAATTGTACGAGATATACCCCGCCAAAGCCGGCGTCGATCAGGATGAAGATTATCACGGCCTGCTGAAAGAACGCATCCTCGCCATCGGCAGACGGGCCGGCACGGGGCGGGGTGATTCGCTCAATTACGCAAGCCGCCGTAATGCAAATAAGGAGGCAGCGGCATGTGCGCGCTGGCGGATATGACGTTGAGCGGGTCGGCGGTCGATTTCATCGACGATGCCGCACTGACCGACCTGCTGGCCGAAGCCCGAAGCGATCCCGTGCGCGTGCGGGAGATAATCGCTAAAAGCCTCGACAAGCAGCCGCTGAGCGTCGAGGAAACTGCTGCGCTCCTGGCGGCGGGGGGCGTACTCGTCGAGGAGATATTCGACGCCGCCCGCGAACTGAAGCGCAAGGTGTACGGCAACCGCATCGTCCTGTTTGCACCGCTGTATGTGGGGAACCGGTGCGTCAACGACTGTCGCTACTGCGCATTCCGGCGGTCGAATACGGGCGCTATCCGCCGGACACTGGAGAACGACGAAGTCAGCCAACAGGTCGAAGCGCTGGAAAACGCCGGGCATAAGCGGCTGATACTCGTCTTCGGAGAACATCCGGACTACGACGCCGATTTCATCGCCGACACCGTCAAGCGGATCTACTCGATAAAGGTCGGCCACGGCAGCATCCGCCGAGTCAATATCAACGCGGCGCCGATGGACTACGACGGTTATCGCAAGGTCAAGGACGCCGGTATCGGAACGTACCAGATATTCCAGGAGACCTACCACCACGAGACCTACGCGAAGATGCACCCGGTGAACACGCGAAAAGGCGATTACCTCTGGCGTTTGGACGGGCTGAACCGGGCGTTTGAGGCCGGGCTTGACGACGTCGGAATCGGCGCTCTTTTCGGGCTGTACGACTGGCGGTTCGAGGTGCTGGGGCTGGTGTCGCATTCGCTTTATTTGCAGGACCGATACGGCGTCGGCCCGCACACGATCAGTTTCCCTCGCATGAGGCCGGCGGCGGGCGTGGACCTGGACGACGGCTACTTCGTGAACGATTACGATTTCAAGCGCCTTGTGGCGACCCTTCGCCTGGCCGTTCCGTACACCGGAATGATACTGACGGCGCGGGAGGAACCTGCACTTCGCCGGGAAGTAATGGCCTTTGGCGTCTCGCAGATCGACGCCGGAAGCAGGATCGAAATCGGCGGATACACCGAGGCCGGCGACGCCCAGGTCATGGAGCGCGAGCAGTTCACGCTTGGCGACATCCGTCCGCTGGACGAAGTCGTCCGCGAACTGCTTACCGACGGGTACATCCCCAGTTGGTGCACTGCCTGCTACCGCCTGGGCCGGACCGGCGAGCACTTCATGGAGTTCGCCGTCCCCGGCTTCATCAAGCGGTACTGCACGCCGAACGCGCTTTCAACGCTGACGGAATACCTCACCGACTACGCTTCGGACGAAACCCGCGCCGTCGGCGAGAATGCAGTCCGAGCCGAACTGGACGAACTCCCCGATTCGCAACAGAAGAAAGAATTACTGAACCGACTCGAACGCATCCGGAAAACGGACGAACGCGATTTGTATTTTTAGAACCGTGGCACGGGCGTCTCGCCCGTGAAAAAAGAAAACATGGGCGAGACGCCCATGCTACGGGCACAGGAAAAATAGATGCGAAAGACGCCTAAAGGATTACGTTTGCATATAGGTCTTTTCGGCCGGCGGAACGTGGGTAAGTCGTCGGTGCTTAACGCGATGACACGCCAGAGCGTTTCTATCGTTTCTCACGTTGCGGGCACGACTACCGACCCGGTCGAGAAGCCGATGGAACTGCTGCCTATCGGCCCGGTGCTCTTCATCGACACTGCGGGCATCGACGACGCCGGCGCGCTGGGTGAATTGCGCGTCGCCAGGACCCGCCTGATATTCGACCGCACGGATGTCGGCGTGATTGTCGTGGATGCCGGACAGTGGGGCGAGTTCGAGGAGGGAATCATCCGCGAACTCGAATCACGACACATCCCCGTAATCGTCATATTCAATAAGTCCGACATTGCCGAGCCGGACGCCGACCTGGAGGGGCGCCTGAAGGACGAAGGTGCATTTATAATCCACACCGTCGCCCCGGAGGGCAAAGGCATCCTCGCTTTGCGCGAGGCCCTTATCAAGGCGACGCCTGACGAGTTCATCAACGCCCCCGCTATCGTCGGCGATCTCGTCGGGCCGGGGGAATTAATCATACTGGTGGTTCCGATTGACCTGGAAGCGCCTAAGGGCCGGCTCATCCTGCCGCAGGTCCAGACCATACGCGACATCCTCGACGCCGACCAGTATTGTGTGGTTGTCAAGGACGACCGGCTGTCGGAGGCGCTGGATCGCCTGAAGCATCCGCCGGCGTTGGTCGTTACCGATTCCCAGGCCTTTGGCGAGGTGGCAGTCGATACGCCGGAAAACATACCGCTTACGAGTTTTTCCATCCTTTTCGCCCGTTCCAAGGGCGACCTGAACGAGTTTGTCCGCGGTACGCTGGCAATCGAGGACCTGTCGCCCGGCGATCACATACTTGTAGCCGAGTCGTGCTCGCACCATCCTATCGCCGACGACATCGGACGAGTGAAAATCCCTCACTGGCTGAAGCAGCACGTCGGTGGCGACCTGCGATTCTCGCACGTCCAGGGGCACGATTTCCCCGAAGACCTTTCGCCGTACCGGATGGTTATTCATTGTGGCGCGTGCATGTGGAACCGTCGCGAGATGCTGTCGCGCATCCTGCGATGCCGGAACGCCGGCGTCCCGATCTCAAATTACGGGCTGACTATCGCTTATTCCCTGGGTAGTTTCGAGCGGATACTCAGGCCGTTTCCCTCGGCGTTCGAGACCTACTGTAAAATGCGTCAAAGTCCTTTATAAAGACCCGTCTTTGCTGCTTTCGTTCGTCAGGTAGCCAACGCACGCTTCGCCTGGGCAATATGATTTTCCTTTCCCCCGTATCAGTTCTGCATTAGCATAATATCATGCTGGTGGATTTGCATTTCCGATGCTTCGAATCAGAATTACAAGGTAAGGAAAGCAATCAATGAAAGCGAAGATTGAAATAGCCATTGCAGTATTATCCATTATTACGGTTTTAACAGGTGTGTCCACGGCGGCGGCGCCGATGGCGGAAAAGGTTCCCGAAGGGGCTGTTGTCTATATAGGCTGGTCCGGGCGGAGCCTGGCGTTCAACGGCTCGATGTTCGGGCAACTGCTGGACGAGCCGGGCGTCAAGGACCTGTTCGGGGCGATCAAGACCGCCGCGGCTACTGCGATAACCGGCGCGAAAAAGCCGGACGAGTCGGACGAACGAGTTATGTTCGAGAGCATCTGGGCAATGGCGGCGATCGCCTGGGACAAGCCGATCGCCGCGGCGCTGTTCGATATAAAAGGACGCCCACCCGGCGGACTGGCGGCGGGAATACGGGAACCCAGGCCCGTCGCCGCCGCAATAATCGACCTGGCCAAAGACCGCGCCGCCTTCGAGGGACACTTCCGGAAATTACTGACCGCCATGGGAAAACAAGTCAAACTTTCCCAGGTTACAATCGGCAATATCACCTACAGCAGTTTCGCCACGGAGGTCGGTCCCTGTTCGATGGGATTCGTCGGCAATGTCTTCTTTATTTCTATCGGCGACGGCGTGCCGATGAAGGTCGCCGCGGCGGTAAGCGGCAAGGGCAAGTCGCTCGCCGGAGTGGCGAAATTCTCAGCCGCGATGAAGGAAGTGTCCGGCAAAAACGTGCAGATGGCCTATTACGTGGATGTGCAGCGCCTGCTGAAGATACTCGAGAAGATAGTGCCGATGCCGGCGACGGGACCGGCGCCGGCCGGAAAGAGCCAGTTCCGCATGGTTGTCAAGGCCCTTGGTATCGACGGCGTAACGGCCATTGCCGGGGCAAGCAGTATCATCGATCGCGGGTTCTATGAGAAGTGCCGCATCTTCAGCCCCGCGCCGCATCGCGGACTGCTGATGCTGGGCGCGGGAAAACCGCTGGGACCGGGCGCTCTGGCGGGAATACCGGCCGACGCCGATTGGGTCGCCGCGATAAACCTTGACCCGGCCAGGATGCTGGCGGAGATCAAGCGCATCGTTACTGCAATCGAACCTGACGCCGGAGATGTGTTCGAAACCGCCCTCGCCAAAGCCGGTGATAAAATCGGGCTGGGCATCGATAAGGACTTGCTGGCGCACATGGGCGACCAGTGGACGATCGTCAGCGCGCCGTCTCTTGGCGGGACGCTGACCGGAACGGCTGTAATCGTGCAGTTGAAAGACGCCGCTAAATTCTCGGCCTCACTGGCCAAACTCGAGACCCAACTGGCAAAGATGATGTCCGGACCGGCAGAGGAAGCGCGGGAAAGACCCGGCGGCGCGCCGCCCATGCCGCCCGGAGCCGGACGAAGGTCCTCCGTCCGCGGTCCCGCCATTCGTAAATACAAGTCCGGCGGGATTGAAGTGCATTACATATACACGCCGGCCGCCGGAATGCCGGTTTGGATACCGGTTGCCCCGGCCTGGGCCGTCCATAAGGGCAGGTTCTACCTGGCGGCCTACCCGCAGGTAGTTGCGGCGCTGGCCGGCGGTGTGAAGGAAAAGCCGCTCGACTGGTCGGGCGGCTTCGTCGCCTTTCGCAAACGCGTCAGCCCCAACGCCTCGGCCTTGTCCTACACCAATACGCCGTCGCTTGTCAGACGCTTCTACGGCGTGGTCCTGGCGGGCGGGACGTTTGCGACCAACGCCCTGGGCAAGTTCGCACCGAGTATCCGCCCGGAACACCTGCCCCCGCTGCCTAAGGTCGAAAAGTACATCTGGCCGGACATCGCCGCGATCTCTTCAGACTCCAAAGGCATCACAATCGA
>DAOVFI010000600.1 GCA_030673005.1 Planctomycetales bacterium | reverse complement strand
GCGGCAGATGCAGGCCGACATCTACGGCTCAACCTGCGCGACGGTCCGGACCGAGGAGGGGCCGGCCTACGGCGCCGCCATTCTCGCCGCCGTCGGAGCCGGCAGGTATGCGTCCGTGCCCCAGGCCTGCGACGCCATCGTGAAGACCACGCGGACGATAGAACCCGACCGAGTTGCAAAACGCGCCTACACCCGCTATTACCGACAATACCGCCGGTTGTACCCGGCCCTGAAGGACGAATTCCCGCGAATGGCGGGACTATGACGCTCGCGCCAAGGGAAGATGGGATTGGCCCGATAAAAGGCAAGCGGCCTGACGTCGCTCGATCTTTTAATGTGAGTCCCTGAAAGGAGAAGATCGAATATGCACATTGTGGATGCGCATCTGCACAGTTTCACAGCCAAGGAAAAGGCCGGGGACTATGACCCGACGATTCTCATCAATTCCGGAGTCATCAAGAAAGCATGGCTGCTTTCACTCGGCGGCGTCCTGAAGGGCGCGGCCACCGACGAGGAGGTTATCGCCCTGGCGCAGCAGTATCCTGACCTGTTTGTCCCGTTCGGATACCTGGATTTCCGTCAAGGCATAGAGCGGATCGATTGGCTCTACGAGCAGGGTTGTATCGGGCTTAAAGCGATCTGGCCGGCAAAGCCGTACGATTCGAAGGAGTACTTCCCATACTACGAGCGGGCCGAGGCCTTGCACATGCCGATTCTCTTCCACGTCGGCGGCGGTTACTACTTTCCGACGCGCGGCGGGAAAAGGTCCGAAACCTTCCTCAATCTGGAAGTGGAACATTCCTTCGGCCGAAACATGCTGCCCATACATATGGACGCCATAGCCAAGAGTTTTCCGAAATTGGTGATTATCATGGCGCACATGGGAGGGAATGTTCATTACTTCGAACAGGCGGCCTGGATATGCTACGGGCACTCCGGCATGCGGGGAAGGGCCAAGATGTACATGGACATCTCCAGCGACCTGACCTATATGCTGCCGGCGCTGGTGATGATAGGGAACATTCTGCGTGAAATCGGCCCGGACTGTTTCCTCTACGGTTCCGATACGTGGTATTCGCGTGCGATCGAGGTGGCGCGGTTCTGGAAGTTCTTTTTCAAGAACAGTCTGCGCATGAAAGACGACGATATCGCCAGGATCATGGGATTGAATGCCGAGGAGTGTATCAACGAAGCGTTGCGGCATCGCAGGGACGCCGTGCGTTAGATGCGTGTTATAATATTCTCTGAGTGGTGTAAAGGTGAGAAAGCGTGTGAAAAAGCGTCGTGGGTTTTGGGGTTGGTTGATGGGCGAGGAGTCGTCGGACCGTCCGCCCGGACTGCCCGCTCCCGTTGGGCAGGTCGAGCAAGAAACCGGACCGATACCGCTTGAAGGGCATGATGAGTTGCCCCAGGCGCCGAACGGTTATTCGCAACAACCCTGCCCGATCTGCGGGGGTAAGGCGTTTCGCTGGGACTGGCTGGAGAGCGGGTTGTACGGCCTGGGTAAAGGCCCAGCCGCCGCGGAGCAGCACAAGTGGATTAAAATCAAG
>DAOVFI010000350.1 GCA_030673005.1 Planctomycetales bacterium | reverse complement strand
GCCATCCCATACCCATACGCCGACCTGAGCGACGCCAAGCAGTATTTCAACCATCTGCTCTTCAATCCTGACGGGTCAAGGTTCGTATTTCTGAATCGCTGGTGGTCCGAGCGCGGCATCGTGTCCCGGCATACGCGAATGTTCACTGCCGCCCCCGACGGGTCCGACCTCCGACTGGTCGTCGAGGACAATCTCAAGGACATCAACGTGTCGCACTTCATCTGGCGCGATCCGGAGCACCTGAACGTCTGGATGGGATCGTTCAGCCTCTATAAAGATGACGGCGGCGGCGCGGGCGAGGTGATATTGGAATCTGATGACGGACATCAGAATTATCTGGCCGATAACGAATGGATGGTTTATGACGCCTATCCGCGTGAGAAGTCGTACCGTCCGGTGTTTCTGTATCATCTGGAAAGCGGCGAGGTCGTCGAGGTGGGGCGATTCGATTCACCGCCGGAGTACGACGGCGAATGGCGCTGCGACCTGCACCCCCGCGTCGGCCGGGACGGGCGGACGCTCGTAATCGATTCGGTCCACGAAGGCGACGGCCGGCAGATGTATATGATCGATATTTCTCAACTGGTCGCCTGCGATGCCGAGAAAGATAGAGATTCATAGGATTGGCCATCAGGCCTGCCCGTCTTTCTCCGGAAGGGACGAAGAGCCGATACAAGTGTCTTTTCAAGTTGGCTTTGGTGATGTAAAATTAGATTAGAGTTGTCGGTTATGGTAACAATGAGTCAAATCGAGGAAGTCGGACGAAAGATTGGCCGGGAGTTTCATCCTGATCGGGTGATTCTGTTCGGATCATACGCCGGTGGAACGGCTGGGACCGGCTCCGATGTGGATCTGCTGGTTATCATGCCGTTTGAAGGTAAGTCCGTCGCCAAGTCCGTGGAAGTCCGCCTGAAGGTAAATCCTCCGTTCCCCGTGGACATCCTGGTGCGCACTCCCCAGGCGGTAAAGAATCGGTTTGATATGGGGGATGACTTCATTCGGAACATCCTCCGTCGAGGAAAGGTGCTCTATGAAGCCTCTCGTCGCTGAATGGATTCGGAAGGCAGAGGGTGACTACGCAACCGTGCTGCGAGAAACGCGAGCACGAAAGAATCCCAACTTTGACGGCGCCTGTTTCCATGCCCAGCAGTGCGCCGAGAAGTATCTAAAGGCGCGACTCTGTCAGGCGGAAATCGGGTTCGAGAAAATTCACGACCTTGTTGCATTGCTGAATCAGGTAGTGTCGATAGAGCCTTCCTGGGAACTCTTCCGCGAAGATCTTGCGTGGTTATCCGGTTTCGCAGTGGCTTATCGTTATCCGGGCGAGTCGGCCGACAGAGAATCCGCCATAGACGCAAAAGCGAGATGCAGGAGTTTTCGCCTGGCCGCGCGAAATACTTTTAGTCTTCCCGCAAAATAATCACAATCTTCAAAACACAGTGTTTGGATAAAACCTGAAGAATTCCGGGCTGATCGGTTCGCTCCGATTGACCGATTAAACAACTGACCATGAAAGTTGAATTACACCTTCATACTTACCGTTACAGCCCTTGCAGCCGGTCCACGCCGGCTGAATTGATGGAGCGGTTGGTCCAGATCGGATATGAGGCCGTCTATATCACCGAACACGACGCCGTCTGGAGCGATTGGGAGATCGAACAGCTCCAGGACGGTTTCCCGGACATCCGCATCTTTCCGGGCATTGAACTGTCCGTCGGCCCGGAGACGATTAAGCACATCCTGATCCTGGGTACGAACGATCCGTCCTATACGAAGATGCGGAATAAACCGGCCGACGTGTTGGCCAAGGCGTATGACGAGGGGCATCTGACAATCCTGGCGCATCCGTTCCGCTGGGAGGGGGGCGAGGAGATGCTGCGGGCCGGGCTGCTTCCCGAAGCGCTCGAGTACCGCACGGGCAATCACGACAAAGTCGGCGCTGCTTTGTCCGAGGCGGCGGCCGATGAATTCGGCCTGCCGCTGGTCAACTCCGGCGACGTGCACGGACCGGAATTTATCAACCGTTTCTGGATCGAGACCGACCGTCCGCTCATAAAGGCCGACGACATCCGCTCA
The DNA here is from genome assembly GCA_030673005.1 of Planctomycetales bacterium. GTDB lineage: Bacteria > Planctomycetota > Phycisphaerae > SM23-33 > SM23-33 > DAOVFI01. Next base: position 1,128 of record DAOVFI010000350.1, on the reverse strand, counting down.
GCAGTGCTCAACCGCGCGTACGTCAACCGCGTCGATAAAGGTATCAAGTGAGTTATCTACGGGCTTGCCGGGTGCCATGCCCTCACCCGTCTAAAGGGGGTGGGCACCTGTCTGCCGCCAGGCAGGTGTTTACGCCTTTCGCTTCGCTACAGGCGAAAACATGGCACCCTGCAAATATTTTAAATAATCCGTGTAATTCCCGCCTTCGCAAATGCTACGGCGTGGCAAGCGTGTAATTCGTGGACTGATTGCGGATTACCGGATTTATCGCTGTCGATAGACGATCCTGGCCTTGGTCAGGTCGTAGGGGCTGATCTGGATGAGGACGTGGTCGCCGGGAAGGATGCGGATGTAATGCCGGCGCATCCGCCCTGATATGTGCCCGATGAGTTGATGCTTCTTCTCGCCTATCTCAACTTCCAGGCGGAACATCGCGTTGGGCAGCGCCTCGAGGACGAGCGCTTCAGTTTCAATGTGTTCGGTCTTACCCATGTCTTTGCGCTTCTTTTCTCTACAACAGAGAGAGAACTATAACCTTTTGCTGCATCAACGTCAACGGTTTGAGATAATTTCGTTTAATATATCCCACGGCTCCAGGCTGCCCGTCCCCAGGGGACTGCGGCGTAGCAGGTCGGCTGCCAAATCCGCCGTTGACAGGTTCGGACTCATACCCCATTATCGGGCGCAGTGAATCCGGAGTTTTTTTTTATGAGGTGTTTTGCCGGTGTCTGAGAAAAAGGCGGATGACGGGTTGATTCGCAACGTCGCACTGCTGGGGCGAATCGAATTAACCGACGAAGAGGCTCAAACTTTTGGGCGGCAGTTGGCCGAAATCGTCGCCTGGGTGGATAAGTTGCAGGAACTTGACACCGACGGCGTCGAACCGATGGCCCACGCACTGGACGTCCGCAACGTCCTGGCGGAGGACTTACCGGGCGAGTCGCTCCCGTCGAACAAGGCCCTCGCCAACGCCCCGGCCCGAGACGGGGACTTCTACAAAGTCCCCAAAGTCATCGGAGATTCGCAATAATTCGTAATCAGTAATCAGTAACAGGGTGGTCCCCGCCACGTTTAGCCGTCGTCGGTACGACGACGAAAAGTAACGACGAAAAGAGACATCGGCGGCGA
>DAOVFI010000232.1 GCA_030673005.1 Planctomycetales bacterium | reverse complement strand
TTCGCCCGGTCGATCTCGACGACCTTGTTCATCCGGTCGCACAGCAGGACGATCCCGCCTTTAATCGGGACGGCCCCGCCGCTCAAGCCGCTGCCGGCGCCGCGCGGGGTGATGGGAATCATCTCGCGATTGGCGAGTTTCAGTATCGCGGCGATCTCGTCGGCCGAGACCGGGCGGACAAGCGCTTCGGGCATGTGGGCGTACTTTTCATCGGCCACCTCGTCGTGCGAGTAGGCCTCGAGTTTTTCGGCGTCGTCGAAGATGACGTACCTGTCGCCGACGATCCCCTTCAGTTCCGCGACGATCCGGGTTGTTACCGGGTTGTATTTAATTTGAGGCATCTGCTTTGGGGCTTTCACAGAACTTTCCCAACAATACCGGAACGCCGCCAGCCCACAGATAACTATCCGTGGGCTGTATCATCCGCTTTAAAATTCATTGTGGAAATCCTACCCGAAACACACCTGACGTGGTACACTAATTGGGGAAGTTTCCTTGGGACAGCAATTGTTGTTTTTTTGGAGTGTGCCGTGAAGCGATTGGCGGTGATTCTGTTCGTCATGGCGATGTTCTCAGCACCTGCCGGTGGCGACCGGGTTGTCCTGAAGGACGGGCGTATCTTCGAAGGAACCGTAACTGAATTGGAGGGGAAAATCCTCATCGAGTTGGATTTCGGGAAGATCAGTATCTCCGCCTCTGAAATCGAAAGTATAGAACGAGGCCCAACTCCCGCCGACCGATTCGAATCCCGACTGATCGAGATCGACCGCACCGACGCGGACGCACTTTTCGAACTCTCCGAATGGGCGAAAGAGAACGGTCTGCTCCGCCGGTCCGAGAAAATCCTGCGCGAAGTCGTAAGCATAAACTCCGACCACAGCGGCGCCCGCAGACTGCTGAAGCACGTCAAGTCCGACGGCAAGTGGCTGGAACTGCCCGCCGCGATAGAACTGGCTCGCAGCAAACTCGAGGCCGGCAAACACGAGACGCTCCTCAAGCAACTCCTTCCGGAGATCGAAAAACTTCTCGATAATCCGAAACATAAAAGGCTGATAAGGAACCTCGAGGCGCACTGCCTGCTGCGGGCCAAACAGTTCGACCGCGCCCGGCGGCGATTCGAGGAACTCGCTGAAAAATCCCCCGCCGCTGAATCGGTGCGGTATGGGATCATAGCGGAAATCCTCAAGATACACCCCAACGGAATGTACGTCCTGACCGAGCCGTATCCTCCGACGGCCATGCTGCTGGCGTCGCCTGGAAAGGTTCTCAAGCCTGGTCCGGCCTCTCTGGCCAGGCCCGCCGTGCTGTCGGCCGCACTGCGCGACAGCGCCAAAGTCGCCGTCAAGAAGGGGCAAAGCCTGATGGCCGAGGGCAAGACGATCGAGTCGATCGAGCCTGAGGCCGCCAAGACCAAATACGTCCTCGCCGGCAAGTGCTTCGACAAGGCCGACGCGATAGTACCCCTGATTGCGCGGTCCTGGCGTGTGGAGATAGCACGCCGACGGATTGCGATGATCACGAAGGACAGGGACGTCCAGGCCGCCAAGTATGACGCTCTCAAAGACGAACTTGGCAAACGCGATATGTCGGCGTCGGAATATGCGGACCTTGTCGGACACATGCTCAAGGCGCTCACCCGCGTTCGCTCCGACCTGGAGGCCATTCTGGAACTGGCCGGTCCATACGAGCGTGAACTGGTGCTGGAGATAACCGACGCGACGCTCCGCCTCCACCAGTCGGTCAAACCACAGCATGAAATTCTCAAGCGGAAACTGCGTGAACTGAATGGTAAATAGGTCGATCATCCTGTTGCCGGTGCTTTTTGCGGTATCAGTCGCTGCGGTGGTGCTGTCGGCGCCGGATGCGGACTCCGTAGCCGTAAAAAAACCAGCCGATGGTATCCAGCAGGCGCTGGACGCCTTTGCTGCCGGACGGTTCAATCGGGCCGAGCGCCTTGCCGTCGAAGCCGCCGACGCCGGGACCGATGGTTCCTGGCGCGCGCGGTTGATAGTGGCTTCTGTCCGGCATCGTGCGGGAAGATACGTCCGGGCGGAGAAGTCCTACAGGCGGTTCCTGTCGCAGTGCCAAAGCCCGTCTGAACGGGAATATGCGATGGAGCAGATCCGTCGGTGTCGCTCCGCCGCCGCCGGACAGGTCAGGACCGTATCGGCCTCGGAAATGCTCACCGCCGATCGGCGAGCAAAACTCTCCAAGGTAGATAACCTTATCCACATAGAATCGAGCGAGCACTTCGTGGTCCGCGCGCGCAACAGCGACCTTGCCAAACTGTTGGTCAAACAGGCCGAGATCGCCCTGGCTCGCATCTGCAGGATTGTCCTCGCCGGGCAGGTTTATCCTCACAGCGTCAGCATCTACGTCTGGCCTGACGTCGCGGAGTACCGCAAACACGCCAGAAGCGCGCCGGAATGGTCCGGCGGAGGTTTCAGCCTGCGGCAGGATAAAACCGGCGGGTTCGTCCGACGCATCGACCTGACGCAACTCGGCGAAGGCGGGAAATTCGACGCATCCATACTGGACCGTATCCTTCCGCACGAGATGTGCCACCTGGTGCTGGCGGAGTTTTTCGGCGACGCCCCGTGCCCTCTTGCGCTTAATGAAGGTATGGCCATGCTGGCTGAAGCCCGAGTGGACAATTCGCGGATAACTCTTGCCGGAGCCGCAGTTGCCGGCGAAAAGAAAATCCCGCTCCGGCGATTGCTGACGATAAACCGCTGTAAGTCCGATAACGCCGCCGTTTTCTACGCCGAGTCGTTCAGCGTGACCGCCTATCTTCACGGACGAATGACGCCCAGGCAGTTCCACGAAATGCTCGTTCATATCAAAACCGGCTGCCCGCTCGATGAGGCCGTCCAGAGGGCGATGTACGTGCCGCGCGACGACGAATTCCTGAAACGCCTGACTAAAGCCTGGGAAGCCGAAACACTCCGACAATGGCAGTTCCTGAAGGTCCTGGAAGAATAATCCAACCAAAAACAATTGCTCCAAACCGCCGATAATGGTAAATAATACTCGTCCAGTCACGCCGACCTAGCTCAATGGAAGAGCACGGCTTTCGTAAAGCCGGGGTTCGGGGTTCGAATCCCCGGGTCGGCTTTTTCCATTGAGAATTTCAGATTGCGGATTGCTTGTCGTGAGTCCGTCATTCCCGCACGGGACAGGCGACGACGAACGGCGGAGTGCGTATGTAACCGTAATCCGGGACTCTACTGCTGTTCCCGAATGTCTTTTCTTGAGCGCGCCGAAAAAATGATTGACCCGGAATCGTAACACTGCTATCATTACGATAGCAGTCTGATTGAGGAGATTGATTATGCCGGATATTCTTGTACGAGGTCTGGATGCGGATGTTGTTAAGCGGTTGAAGAAGCGGGCAAAGGAAGAAGGCCGTTCGCTCCAGTCGGAAGCCAGGATGATCCTCGAGCAGGAAGCCGATACGCCGAAGGTTGACAGGAAGAAGGCCCGGAAACTCATAGAGGATATCCGACGCCGGTTCAAAGGGCGCAATTTCCCCGACAGCGTGAAACTGATCCACGAGGAGCGGAGCCGGTGAATATCATCGTGGACGCTTCTGTCGCGGCAAAGTGGTTTCTCGAAGAGGAGTTCGCCGATGATGCCCGTCGCGTCATAAGCGAAGGTAACGACCTTCACGTTCCCGATTTTTTCCTGCTGGAGATGGACAGTGTTTTCTGCAAGTGGATTCGGCGCGGTGTTATTACCGAGTCGGAAGGTCATGCTGTTCGCTCAACTCTCGGGCAATTGCCTGTTCACGCGCATTCGAGCAGTCAATTGCGGGATACCGCCTTTGCCCTTGCCAACCATACTGCGCGCAGCCTCTACGACTGCCTCTACATTGCTCTGGCCGCTCTGCTGGACGGACGAATGGTAACCGCCGACCGGCGCCTGTATGACGCACTGTCGGATGGGCCGCTCGCCGGGCAACTGCTGTGGGTTGAGGATATTCCATAGAAATCCTTTCTGCATTATAAAATCTCCATGACCGGGCCGATGGTAAGGGAGACAGCGGCATGAAAGCACTCGTACTGAAGGAATACAACCGGTTTGAATATGAGGACGCGCCCGACCCGCAGGCCGGGGCGGCCGAGGTGCTGATCGAGGTGAAGGCCTGCGGGATATGCGGCAGCGACGTTCACGGTATGGACGGCGGCACGGGGCGGCGCGTACCGCCGATTATAATGGGCCATGAGGCCGCCGGCGTAATCGCAAAGGTCGGCGCAGATGTAACCGGCTGGCGGATCGGCGACCGCGTTACTTTCGACTCGACGATCTATTGCGGGCAGTGTTATTTCTGCCGGGCCGGGCGGATTAACCTTTGCGACAACCGCCGCGTGCTGGGCGTCTCGTGCGACGAATATCGCCGCGACGGCGCGCTGGCCGAGTACGTAACCGTGCCGCAGCGGATACTCTATCGCCTGCCCGACGGCCTGTCGTTCGAACACGCATCCGTCGTCGAGCCGCTTTCGGTCGCTGTACATGCCGTCGAGCGCGCACGACCGGCACTGAACGATTCAGCCGTGGTGGTCGGGGCGGGGATGAT
>DAOVFI010000500.1 GCA_030673005.1 Planctomycetales bacterium | reverse complement strand
CCTCGGCGGCGTCGGCTATCGGCTCAACGCTCTTCCGCTGCAAGTCGCTGAGCTGGCCGAGGATATACGTGTCCAAGTGCCGACGTGTCGTGCGACGTCCGAAGCAATCGTCAAATTGGTGTAAGTAGCGGGTCAAAGCCGGTTTGATCCTGATAATCGTTTCTGCGTCCATGCCGATAATCTCCTTTCCATTCGAGGGTTTTGGAGATTACATCGACTGGCCGCATAAGTTTTCTTGAGCCTTTGTAGCGTTGTAGTACTAAGTACTACAGCGCGAAGTAGTCATAATTTAACCGGTGCACAAGAGTTCAATTGATCGACTTCGATGCCCAGTTCTCGCAGGCGTCGAAGGGTTCGTTTCGTATGGCAAATACGGGCTCGACGGTTGCGTTGCTGATAGTAAGCAATCCGCTCGGCGGCCTGTTGGTATATTATCCGACGTGCCGGCGGCGGTAAAGATTGTGCGGCGATCCAGGCACAAGCGGCCTGGTGAACCTGCTCGACCGTCAGGCACGGATTCTCCAGAGTTTTTTTCTCTGAGGCGATGATGAACACGCCCGCAGAACAACAGGCTCAACTGGCTGATGTACAGATGCCGATGAATCGCACACCAACTGCGCGTCTCAAAATGGTCCATGCCGAGGTCCCGCTTTGCCAATTCAAAGCATCGTTCGATCGGCCATCGCGAAAAGGCTACCCACAGCATCCATTTCAGCGACACGCCGCTGGCTGTCGGCACCATATTGGAGACGAAGTATTTGATCTCGTCGCGGTCAAGAACATTGCGGGCAACGATCAGCGTATGCATCGGGCCGGGCAGGCCGTCGGTGCCGTGCCTGCGGTAAAACGGCGCGTGTTTGACCTCCCATACGACAGGACCTTTCTCGCCATCCTTGATCTTGAACTTTTCCCATTTTTGCTTCTGGAATTGACGCGAATAAATCAGCAGATTCTTCACTTCGCTGGCTGGAAGCGCCTTTTGCGCCAATCGCGGATATCGCCGTTTTCGCCCGCGTTTATGGGCCTCTTGAAGCCTGGGGCTGTGCAGAACCCGCGGCTCGTGAACCCAGCCGGTAAAGCTCGACGGAACCTCGCCGACGTAACTTTGGCCGAGGGCATCGAGCCCGTCGAGGAACTCGCCGTCGCGGCTGTACCATTCGTCGAAAGTCCAGGCCGCCACGCGAATCCCGTTGGCCAACGCTCGACGAATCTGGTTCAACGCAATGGCGGTTTTCTTTCGATACACGACGTCGTCAGGAATGCCGACTTCCTTGCGACGGCCCGGATCGTCGCCCCATTGCTCCGGCAAATACAAGTCGCTGTCGAGCAGACACTGAAAATCGCCGGCCGTATACGAAATATGAACGCTGACTACACAGTTGTCGATCTTGCCGGTGTTGCCGCACCACTGGCGCTGCACTGCGGCGGTATGTCTGCCCTTCTTTGGATTGCCGGTATCATCGACAACGCCGACAGCCTGCCGGTGAGCATGGTCGCGCGCTACAATCCACTGGATTCGATCTCGCATGCGTTGCTCGTCCCATTGGGCCGAAGCGAGGAAACACTGCAGCGTTCGGGGCGGTATGCCGGCAGCCAAGGCGATGGGTTCTATACTTTTTCGTGGCAGGTCCGAGACTTGCCCGCCGATGTAGGTTCGCAGTTTTTCCCGCGACTCGCTTCGGGCGAAGCAGTCGTCGAATTCAGTCAGGAATGTCTTCAGTTTTCTGCCCATTTTTTTGATCTGTTTGACGTCCATGTCGATACTCCTTATATTTTGCGTATCTATAAAGAGTTATCGAGACAGGCGGCCTGAAAACTTGAGCCTACTTCGCGCTGTAGTACTAAGAGCCCCTAACAGAATGAGCCTGCATTCGGGCGGCTCGTTTTTCGCCTGGCGGCATCCGCCTGCATCGGCGACCCGCACAGGTCGCCTGCTTCGGCGTCCTTGCCAGTCAAAAAACCGCTCGCCCTCGGTGCGACGCCTCATTCTGTTAGGGACTCTTAATCTGCATATCATTTCTGGATATTTTCTCCTTCCATGACA
>DAOVFI010000064.1 GCA_030673005.1 Planctomycetales bacterium | reverse complement strand
CCATCCGTTTTCATCGTAAAGAAGGGAGAGAGCCAAGAAAGTCAGTTGTCGTCCATAGGTCAACGACAAGACGTCATCAATGGCGTATTTATCGAAATACGCAGTTCGCCCAGACCGTTCAATTGCCTCATTTATCTCATCAGTAGAAAAATCATCGTCTGGAGCACTGTGTTCCTTAAGAATTCCCCGGGCCTCTCGAAGAATGCTGTCCGAGGCTCCGCCGAAGGCCCCATTGAGCAATGCAGCAGCGACCCACTTGCGTACAGCAGAGGCGTTTCTCACCTCAAATGGCGTGGTTCCTCGCAGCGTCAAGGAGGGCCGACAGAAAAGATAGTAGATTATTGGAATTAACGCATTAGCACTGGTAAGGTTGTCTTGGTCAATGCAGAAGAAGTTTACAAGGTCCACCCCACGTTCTACAGCACTCTTGATATCTCCCCATTTCCTCTGAATCAGCAGTAGGTTGTCGTTGTTGAAGTTTTGAACTTTGTATCTCACCGGAAGATCTGCGAGGACAAGACAGGACTTCATGATGAAGTCCTTGTCGAGATCATTCTTGCGAGTCAAATCCGTGTTGAGGCGATCTACGAATCTAAATATCTCTTCGCGAGCATTCACATCACCCCACTTAGAAGTGATCATCGAAAGTAACAGATCGGACTTGCTAAGCTTCGTGCCCCCCTCATTTGCTCGAACAAAAATGTCCAGCACACGGTCGTAATCCTGATCGTACTCTGTGTAGTATGCGATAACTTCGTCTTTCCAAATTGCCCTATACAATCGCTCAAGGTTCCTTTGGAATATGCTTATCTGCTTCTTCGTAACATCATCGGGCAGTTTTTCCGTTTCTTCATCCCGAAACTCGTAGAAAGTATCTTCGTTATCAAAATCCAGGATGCGGCCGATTTTGAACCAATAATGCTCGGACGATAGTTCGGGAGCATTTTCGTGAAAAGCAAAACCATAATGGATTCCGGCTTCGCCGCCTTCTTCTCCATCTTCGCTGTCTCGGGGGTCATTCAACAAGTCCAGGTATAGACGTTGTTTGATCCACGCTTTTGGGTCATTCTTACGCTTATACTTTATCTTGATAGTGTAGGTGCCACGGAGGCCAATCATTAACGACGTTAGTCGCTGCTGACCATCGAGGACCAGGGTTAATTGGTGAACGCCATCCGTGTTCGCGAGTTCGTTGTGAGTGCCACCGTGTTTTGCGTTTTCGATGAACCTGTATGCTTCCCACTTATCCCTGTTTTCTTCCTTTAACTCCCAGAACAGGAATGAACTGATCGGATAGCCTCGCATGATAGAATCAAACAAAGAAATAATCTGATCTGGTTTCCATACAAACTCTCGCTGTATGGCAGGCAAGAAATACTGGTTGTTCAGATGTTTAATAGTCGTGGCGACGGTTTCAGAACTGTAACTCATGCTATACTCCCTATGCCTTTATTTCTAGTTGCAGAGTGGCCCGAATCGTATTTTTTGCATCCCACTGATCGGGTATTTCGATGAATGCCAAGCGGCCCCAGGTTCCGGCGTTGTTGACGGCGGGGACCCAGAGGTTGCGGGCGGCAAGTGCTTTAGCAGAAGTTTGGTAATCTTTATCCTGGGTCATGCACCCCCTTTCTCAAAGTGGTTTGCGGGGTTGTGCTATAAAAATGGTATTGTCGAAGACGTTTGGTGTCAACGCGTGAATTCCCTCACAAACTCCGCCCGTGAAAGCATACGGACGCCTCGGCAGGCTTTGGCGGGGAAATGGCGCTTGTTGCCCGAAACGATTACGTTCGTATCAATAACAACCCTCACCCTGTCCCTTTCTTTTGTTTGCGCCGCTCTGTTCGCACCTTGCGTATCACCTCGTCAATCTCCTCCATCGTCATCTTGTCAATCCCCTGCTCGACCGACCTGTGCTGTATTGCTCGAATGGTTTCACGAAGCCAAGCGCTTCGGATAACACGGAGTTCCTCCTCAAGATTGTCACCTGTTATCGGCGTCATCAGCGCAACCGGCTGGCCGTTGGACGTAATGATCAACTCCCTTTCTTTCTTCAACTCCCTCCAGACCTGACCTGGACGAATACGTAAATCTCTTGATGGTATGAATTTCATGTCGCACCTCCCGGCTTTGCTCTTTTGTCCAACAATAACACTACATTTACACTACGATAATACTACAACTTATATCGGACATATGCAAGGATGGATCGAAGGAAATCGGGTGCAAGAAGATTTTGGTGGGTCCCAATTGGTGTCACAGGTTTTCAACCTGTGCACGCCCAACAGCCAACGAAGCAGCACAGGTTACAAACCTGTGCCACCATCGAACTGTCCACCAAAATCAATATGCACCCGTCGCTGCTCGAAAAAACCTGTATCTCGGAATTCCTCAGAAAAAAACACACAAATTTTAGGTATTTTTATACTTGACACAAATCGTATTCGTGCTATAATGCAGGGGAAGTGAGGAAAGGCCGGTAGGCCTTATTGGAAGCAGGGGCTGCTCACCTCTTTTTAGTATCCGCTCATTGGTTGTACTGCTCAATGCGGAATTCGTTTCCGCGGAGTAAAGTGAGAATATGGAGAAAAAAGGATGAGTAGATGAAAAGCAGGTCCGTTTATATCACACTTCCGGTTATAACGAGTCTGACAATCGCAGCAAAATAAACTCGATTGGCATCAGTGAACACATCTGTTGTCGTAAAGAGCCAAAATGGATGTGTCTTTTCCGACAAGGAGGGCAAGTGAAGCATGTCTTCGCAGCTTGCCCGGGAATCTTTGATTTTTTGTATTCAGGAAAGGAGGTCAGGAAGAGAAAAGAGCAACAGTTGTATAGCGGTAATTCCGGAACTTCCGGTAAATCCGCTTCTGTCGTGTATTTATTTACGTAATCCACACAGCAGGATTCTCCGGCGGGCGGTCCGACGGAGGGGTATTAAGAGAGATGGTATTTTAAGAGGAGAAGAAAAGATGAGAAATCTGAGTTTTGTATTGGCAGCAGTGGCCGTTGTGGCCCTTGCGACGCCGGCGTTCGGGATTTCGACCTATACCTATTTCAAGGGCGGATCCATCGCGGCCGGTGAAGGCGATTGGCATACACTTGCCGACTGGGGTCTCTGGGAAACTGACTGGGCCTTGGAGACCGGCGGATGGATAGGCACCCCTGCCGAAATACCCACCACCGGCGGCAACGTCCGTGGCGATGCGACATGCCACATCTGGGCCGACGTGAGCTTCGGCACCGGCAGGATCCGCACGGGGTACACCCAGTTGCAACTGTTTAACTGCGGCGGATTTGGAAACATCATAGTCGAACAGGATCCGAACGACCCATTGGCCCCTGCACCCAATATCTCGGGCGCCTACATCAGGATGGGCCTGTGGAACTGGACGGTCGATGACGGCGGTAATCCCATGACCCCGTGCACATGGACCCAGACGGCCGGTACGGTTACGTGCGAAGTGTTCGACGTAAGTCGTTATTCTTCCGGTGACGGCCCACCCAATTACCCTGACGCCAACGGTTACGCCATAGCCACTATCTCCGGCGGTACACTCAACGAGACCTCCAATGGTATCCAGGTCGGCTGGAGTACCGATGGCGGCACGGGCACCTTCAAGGTTGTAGGCGATGCCGCAACTATTAACGGCACGTCTTACATCCAGAATTCTCTGTCAACAACGGAGATCGTTCTGACCAGCACCGGCGATATTACTCTGATTGATATCTCCGGAGATGCTACCTTGGAAGGTATTCTGAAAGTCGATGCCAGCGCCTTCAGTGGCGTCAAGACAGTTGACGTCCTCAATGCCGCCGGAACCCTCGACTACACGGCGTTGAGCCTTGATGCCGCAAGTATCGCCGCCGGTTACTCACTGGGCGACGACGGCGCAGGTACACTCCAGGTAACGGTTCCTGAGCCGATGACAATGGCGCTGCTGGGCTTCGGCCTGCTGCCCCTGCTTCGACGCAGGAAAAAGTAAAATCAGTTAACCATTTGTACAAAACGCTCAAGCCTACGGGTTGAGTTCCGTGGGCCAGGGTGAAGGATTAAAAAAGTGACGTTCTTTCCGTCTGAGCAAACGGAAGGAACGTCGCTTTTTTTATTAAATCAATAGGATAAGAGGGATAAAAAGAGGATAAGTCCGATTATCGCAACTCGGCACACCTTCTTATCCTCTTTGCGTACGATAATTGGACTTATTCCCTTTTTCACCTACAATAGTTTCGTCATGAAGGTTTTCGCCAAAAAGCAGCCGTGGTACGCCGGTGGATTGGCGTTTGAATGTATTGGTTGCGGCGCATGCTGCGCCGGGCCGGGGGAAGGATACGTCTGGGTTACAGACACGGTAATCGCCGCAATCGCCGAGTTTCTTGACGTGTCCGAGGCAGAGGTCCGGCGGAAGTACGTTCGCAAGGTGGGCCGGCGCTTCAGCCTTATCGAACGAAAGGACAGCAAGGACTGCATCTTCCTCAAGCCGGACGGTTCGGGCGGTCGGAACTGCCGGATATATCCGGTCCGCCCGACCCAGTGCCGGACCTGGCCGTTCTGGCCGGGCAACCTCGAGGATGCCGACGCCTGGTGCCGGGCCGGTCGGCGCTGTCCGGGCATCAACCGCGGAGAGGTGCACGATCTCGATGAAATCCGGCGCAAAAGCCGACAAGTCAACCCGTGAGGCGGACCTGTCAGCCGCCGTTGAACGCTGTCGGGGCAACGAAGCCTTGATGGAAGGATTGCACCGCATCTACGAGGACGTTGACCGCGCCGTTGCCGACAGCGGGGCTGTCTGCATGGGCGGGGGTAACTGCTGCAAATTCGACCTGTTCGACCACAGGCTGTATCTGACGGTGGCTGAACTGGCGCTGCTTATGAGTCAGCCGCCGCCCGACCCGGACAGGGCTTACCGGATGCGCTGTCCCTACCAGGTCGGCCCGCGCTGCGCCGCATACCGACGCCGACCTCTGGGATGCAGGACTTTTTTCTGCCGAAATGAAAAAAAAGAAGGGCTTGAACGTCTGCACGAACACTATCACAGAAAAATTCAGACCCTTCACGAAACCCTTTGCGTTCCTTATTCTTACGCCGAGCTTACATCTTTTTTTACACAATCGGCACTTTTTTTCGGTACAGCCGGTTGACAACCACTTCCGGCGTGACTAGCATAGTGCTGCGATTTATTCGTGAGCGTGCTTGTGTGCGGATTGTAGTCGGTCGGACAGAGTTGCCTGCCGGATAAATATGAATGAAAGGTGGTCGCCATGAAACACTTTATCGTTTTGGCAGTTTTAATGCTGTGCAGTGTGGGTTTTTTCGCCGGTTGTGACGGGATGGCGAGTTCTTTTCCTGAACGCAGGCGGCGCATCAAGAACGCTAATGAGATCTATGCGCGCCAAATGATTGACGACCTGGACCAGATATTCCTGTACGACAGGGTCTGCTACCTGACGGAATGGCCCATCCGCGACACCGACGACTAAGCGGGTCGCACCTTTTTTTAAATATTCGTCAAACCCGGGCATTTACAAGCCCAGCCATCTTAATGGCTGGGCTTCTTTTTCGGGCGCACGTGTATCATGTGAATACGGTGCGCAAATTTATTTCTCTTCGTTTGCAGCAGGTTTATATTGGAGCCATGACGCATCGCGTACGTGTAAAAATCTGCGGCCTGCGCGAGCCGGACCAGGCGCTGAAGATCGCACAAATGGGCGCTGACGCGATCGGTCTTGTCTTTGCTCCTTCACCTCGGCAGGTCTCGCCGACCCAGGCGCGGACGGTAACGGATGCGATTCCTTCGCAGGTGTCGGCTGTGGGGGTCTTTGTCGATGCCGACGCCGGGACAATCAACCGCATCGCAGCCGAGGCTGACCTGACAATGGCGCAACTCCACGGCGGCGAACCGCCTGGAATCGTCGAAGACCTGTCCGTCCCGTGTATCAAAGCCTTTCGCGTCAGAGACGAAAACTGGATCGGCGAGGTTCGCCGCTGGCTCGACGGCGTGCGGGACCGGCAGAAAATCGCGGCGGTGCTGCTTGATACGTACAATCCCAATCTCGCCGGTGGCACCGGCGTGGCATTCAACTGGGAATGGGTCGCCGAGGCGCGAGCCGGCGGCAAACTCGCCGACCTGCCGCCGCTGGTGCTGTCGGGCGGACTGGATGCCGGAAACGTCGTCGAAGCGATTCGGACCGTCCGGCCATGGATGGTGGACGTCTCCAGCGGCGTCGAATCGGAACCCGGCGTCAAGGATTTGAAAAAAGCCGAGGAGTTTATTCACGCAGTGCGACAATAGATGACCTGATGTGTATGGGTGGCACGGTCAATCTGGAGCGCAGCGTAAGATTGGCCGTGGGATGCACGAGTCGGGTGGCACGGTCAAGCCGAACGCCTGCAGGCAGGCAGTGAGGCTTGGCCGTGATGACGCCCGACACGGCCAAGTCTTCGACTTGACCGTGCCACCCCACCTGAGAAATCACTGGTTACGATGCTGACATGACACCGCGAGAACGAGTAATTCAGGCAATAAATCACACTGTTCCGGACCGCGTCCCGATTGATTTCTGGGCGCTCGATGACGTGTACGATCGTCTGACGGCCGAGTGGGGTCTGTCCGAAAAGGAGGCCGTGCTCGAGCGGATCGGCGTTGACCTTCGTTATTTCAACGGCCCGACCTTCATTGGCGAGGAAACGCACAGGTTACAAACCTGTGCCACCCAAATTATCACCGATCACTGGGGCGTGCGGCGGAAACTCAACACCGTCACCGGCGCCCGGCGCGACGGGACCGAATATACCTGGGCATACAAGCACCTGGTTTCCAGCCCGCTGGTCGGAGCGACGACGGTGGCAGAGATCGAGCGGCATAACTGGCCCACTGCCGGGATGTGGGATTATTCCGGCGTAAAGACCGCCTGTGAGGCGATCCGCGACGCCGGTTACGCCGTCGTCGCCGGGGCCGACCGGCTCGACCGCACCGCACAATTCAAACCGGCTATGTACCTTCGCGGAACCGAAAAGTTCTTCTACGACCTGGTCCTCGAACCGGCTATCGCCGAGTGCATCCTCGAACACATCAGCAATTATTACCTCGAATACAACCGCCGGTTTTTCGAGGCCGCCGAAGGAACAATCGACATCTTCTTCATGGGCGACGACATGGGCGCTCAGAGCAACACATTAGTCTCGCCGGAGATGTATCGGAAGTTCTTCAAGAAGCGCTTCGCCGCCTACTGCGAACTGGCCCACGAGTTCGATATGAAGGTGATGTACCACACCTGCGGCCACGTTACTCCGCTGGTTGGCGATTTCGTCGAGGCCGGGCTTGATATCCTCCAGTCGCTCCAGCCGGCGGCGATGGGCGAGGACCTCGCCGCACTCAAACGCGAATTCGGCAGGGACCTGTCATTCCAGGGCGGTATCGACATCCAGGAAATCCTGCCCACCGGTACTCCCAAAGAAGTGGCTGACCACGTCCGCGACCGGATTGATATCCTCGCCAACGGCGGCGGTT
Source organism: Planctomycetales bacterium (assembly GCA_030673005.1). Taxonomy (GTDB): domain Bacteria; phylum Planctomycetota; class Phycisphaerae; order SM23-33; family SM23-33; genus DAOVFI01. The sequence goes on along the minus strand of DAOVFI010000064.1, from coordinate 2,197 downwards.
ACATCCTCGGCACCGCCCATAACATCCTGCCCGACACCCCAACCGAAAACATCCTGGCCCTCATCGACGCATACCACGAATACGGAAAATACTGATTGCGGATTGCGGATTGTGGATTGCCCAACCGAAAAAGTGGTTAGACAAAGGGACCAATGCTACAAATGACGCATTGGTCCCTTTTCTTTTAATCCGCAATCCGAATTCCGCAATCCGCAATCGAATCACCAGGTATATTCGACCGTGTATGTCAGGACGGTTTCCTTGTCGGCCTTGACGGGTATATCCCATGCGACGGTCCGGGCGTCGAGTTTTCCGTCCTTACCCGCGCGTTGCTCCGGATGTGACTCCGCCGTAATCTGCCAGTTCTTGCAGCGGTAGAGGGACTCCTTGACCCGCACGGTGATGTCTTCCTTCTTGTGGTTGCGGATCTTTATTTCGATGGTCTCTTTTATCCAGTGCGGGCGTGTCTGGTAGCCCTTCTGCTTCCGCTCGCCGACGACGTCGAAGGCGTTGCCGATCTTGAGTGAGAGTTTCTCATCCTTCGGCGTGTGGTCGATTCTCTCCTCGCCGATGAACTCCAGGGCCTTGTCTTCGGGGTCCTGCTTATAGACGCGGATTTTCCCTGCCGGCAGGGGGGTGCCCAGTTTGTTTTCCTTCGAGTTCTGGAATTCGATGAAGACGTGGACCTTCTTGTAACTGGTAACGCCGAAGGAACCGTCCGTGTAGCGCCTGCCCCCGTACCAGCGCTGCTGTCCCATCGGGTTGTAGAGGTATTTCTTATCGACCTTCAGCCCGCGGGCGGGCGTGAACATCTCAAGTTGCTTTGTCTCGTTGTCCGCCACCGTCGAGGGTCTCGGCAGCGTGTACATGTGGTACTCGAAGAAGGCCTTCTCGGCCATCGGCTTGGCCATACCCCTGCCCTTACCGAATGTCCTTTCTCTGCGACCCCCTCGCTGTTCCGGCCTGACGCGGCGCACGTCGCCGGCGATGAACTTCAATTTCGCGTCGGTGTAAGTCTTGCCGGACGTGTTATTTACGCTGACCCATCCGGACAGGTCGGCCGCCTTGTCGCCGCCGTCGAGGACCAGAACGTACTCGGCGTGCCAGCCCAGGCCGGCGGTCTGGTAGGTTACTTCGCAGAGGTGTCCGCCGGGCTTTCTGGTGGCGACCTTCCACAGCAGCGTCGGGCGCGTCAGCAGCCCGCCGGGTAGTGCCCCGAAGCGGATGTCCCGCACGTTGTCAGGCCGCTGGACCATGATAATCCCGCCTTCCTTGTCCTGAAGAACCAGTTGCCCGCCGTCGAACGACAGCAGCGTTCCGGAGTAGGTCTGCTTCTCGCAGATGACGTTGATCTTCCGGTCGATGTACTTCTTCAGCAGTTTGTTGGCCGAGACGAGGTCGTACTGGTAATTCTGCTCCAGCAGTTTGGCCGCGGCGTCGGTGAGGCTCTTGAAGTGCACGGTGGTCGCGTCGATCCGGCTGGCGACGTCCTTGAACTTGACGTTGCCGTCGCCGGGGATGTTAAGGCTGCGAACCTCCCGCACGACCCCGTAGCCGCCGTTATAGACGGTCAGGGCCACGCCTTCTTTCTCCGCCGCCATCGCCGGCAGCGCCATTGCACAAATCAGTCCCATTACAATCCAATGTTTCGCGTTCATCTTTTACTCTCCTTTCAATTTTTACCTTTTCCAGGCTTTCTGTCGTGGTATGGCCGTCCCGGCCATGATTCAGCATCACGGGCGAGACGCCCGTGCCACGTCCCATGTCGATTTCAGTCCGCCGCCGAATTTCGGGTTGTGGCGGTATTCGAACATAATTTTTTCTGCCGAGTTCGCCTTGACGGGCACCTTGATCTCAACTACGCCGACTTGGCGGACGTGCCAGGGGTGATCTTTCCCGGCCCTGGTGCAATTGGCCTTGTAGGTCGCTTTCGGGACGCGGATGATAACGGTAATCGTTACATCGTAATCTTTGTGGTTTCGCAGGTCGTATTGCCATTTGTGGTAGCGGTCGTTGCCGCGTCGGTGAGTGCTTGTCTGCTTGGCCGAGCATACGATGTCGAATGCGAAGCCCCATGGCAGGCGAATCTTCTCGTCCTTGGGCGTATGGTCGATTGTAGTTTTTGCGACGTAAGTGCTTACGCCTTCGGGGTCGGGAGCGTACAGGCGGATGACGCCTTTGGGCATCGGCTTGCCCA
>DAOVFI010000120.1 GCA_030673005.1 Planctomycetales bacterium | reverse complement strand
CGTCGGCAGCAGGCGGGCGGCTGACGTGCAGATAAGGATGATCGTTACACCGGCCGGCGGCTCCTCAAGCGTCTTTAGCAGTGCGTTCTGGGCGGCGGGACTCATCATCTCCGCCTGGAGGACCACGAAGACCTTTCCACGCCCGCCGGCAGCGGCGCGATAGGCAGGGTCGATCAAAAACTGGCGGATCACGTCGATACCGAGGTTCTGCATGACCCTGCCGCGAACATCGGGGTCGTCGTGGAAACGGGCCAGTTCCTTATAGACCGGTTGGAAGTCCGGGTTCGTCCCGGACCGGACTGTCAGGCACGACGGGCACTGCCCGCAGGCCGACCGCAGCTCGAAATCGTCGTCCAGCGAGGCGAACCGGCCGCTGTTGGGACGAACGAGCGGGTTTTCACAAAGGAGCAATTTAGCAAACTCCACCGCCGTCGTCCGCCGACCGACACCTTCGGGGCCGGCAAAAAGATTGGCATGAGACCGGCGACCGCTCGCAACCGCCCGCTGCAATTGCACCAGCGCCGAATCCTGCCCCACAATGTCTAATAAATCAGGCATTTTTATAGTGTTCCGCGGAACACTGATTCACACGAACGTTTTCTCCAGCGCGTCCAGAATGCTTTCGAAGACTTCTTCGGGCTTCCTGTCGGCGTTCACGTACGCGACGGGTCGCGGATAATATTCGGGCAATTCTTTGAATATGCGGCGGACGGCCTGATGGAACGACAAACCTTTCGTTTCCATCCGGTCGCCGGGACACTTCCGGCCCAGTTCGATCCTTTCCATCCCGACATCGACGGGCGCGTCGAGAATAATCGTCAGGTCCGGCCAGAGATCGCCGACCGCCAGGTTGCCCAGTTCGATGACGGTTTTGCTTTCTATCCCGGCGGCGCCCTGGTAGGCGATCGTCGCCGAGATGAACCTGTCGCACAGGACGACTTTGCCGGCCTCCAGGGCCGGTCGCACCCGCTCTTCGATGAGTTGCGCCCTGCTGGCCATGAACAGCAGCATCTCGCACATCGGTTCCATGTGGCCGGTTTCTTTATCCAGCAGGACGAACCTTATTTTCTCGCCAACCTCCGTTCCGCCGGGATCGTGTACGGTCCGGACTTCCGCACCCAGCCCGATCAGGTAATCTCGCAGCAGCGTCAGTTGTGTGCTCTTGCCCGACCCGTCGGGTCCGTCCAGGACGATGAATCGCCCCGCCAGTCGTTTCGCCAGATCGCTCATTATCGACCCGGTAGTATGCACGCCGCGGAAGGCTTTTACAAGTGGGGGTCGCAGGAACTACTCCCACACGCTGCGTTGCGTCGGCTTGGTAGTATTTATTTTCTACGGTCTTGATAATTTCCCGCCGGGTGCGTATATATCGGGAACCGAAGACAGGAAGAGGATTATCCCATGAAGATTATCGCACAAACGGCTGCTTTGCAGGAAGCGCTGAATCTGGCCTCGAGCATTGTCGCGATCCGCACTCCCAAGCCCGTTCTGGAGTGTGTCAAGCTGATTGCCGCCGAGGGTATGCTGACAATACTCGCAACGGACCTGGAGGCGGCTTGTCGTTGCGAGATCCGGCAGGTTGAGGTGCAGGAGGCCGGCGAAGCGCTGGTGCCCGTGCAGAAATTCGCCGACATCGTGCGCGAGAGCGCCGGCGAAGAGGCGCTGACCATCTCGGTCACCGGCGACACCTGCGACATCATCGGCGCCGGCTCGCGCTTCAAACTTGTTACCCTTGACCCGGCAGAGTACCCGGTCGTCTCGGAGTTCGAGGGTGACGGCGATTTTGAGGTCTCTTCCGAGGCCCTTACGGGCCTGATTGAAAAGACTATCTTCGCCGTCGCGCGCGCTCACAGCCATTACGCCATTTCCGGCGTGCTCTGGGAGGCGTCCGACAAGAAGTTACAGCTGGTTGCCACCGACGGTCACCGCCTGGCGCTTGCCAAGGCGTCCCTTGCCAAGCCCGCCGGCGAGGCGGTTTCGGCCATCGTACCGGGTAAGTTTATGAACCTTCTACAGCGAGGCGCCGGCGCCGGCGAGCAGACACTCGCCGTAAAGGTTACCGAAACGCAGATACTCGTCCGCGCCGCCCGGGCGGTGCTGATCTGTTCGCTTGTCCAGGGGAATTTTCCCAAGTACAACGACGTGATCCCCAAGGACGCTTCACGCAAGGCCGTCATCGATACCGAGGCGCTTCTGCACCGCGTCCGCCAGGCGGCGCTGCTGACAAGCGAAGAGTCCAGGGGCGTACGACTGGCGTTCGGATCTGAAGAACTGACATTGACCGGCAGGACGCCCGAAACCGGCGAGGCCGAGGTTACAATGCCGGTCAAACTCACCGGCGAACCGCTGGAAATCTCCTTCAACCCGATCTTTCTCGCAGACGCGCTGAAAGTTGTCGCCACCGACGACGTCGTGTTGGAGATGAACGCCGGCAACAAACCCGCGCTGGTGAAAAGCGGAACCGACTTCCTTTACGTGGTGATGCCGGTGGATCTGGGATAAGTTGTTCGGTGGCGAGAATTTTCTGAAGTTCTTTCACCGTTGCGGGCGATGATTTACACTGGGTGATTGACCGGCGGCCTTTCGTCGAGGATGATGCGGTTATGCAGGAGCGGCAGCTACGAAACGTCTGGCAGAACCGGCGACGCTCCACGGGCGCCATGGGCGCGGATCGCGTTTCCATGCTGGCCGAACCGTTGAACCGCTTGGTGAATAAGCACCTGGCAAAGCGCGTCCGACGGATCGGCCAACTCTCGGCCGCCTGGGAAGAATGCGTCCCCGACTTTATCCGCGAACACACCGCTCTGGTTGGCTTCAACGGCGGGACGTTGACCGTCGTGGTGGATTCGGCCTCACATCGCTATCGACTCGAGATGCTCCTCCGCGCTGGCCTGCTCGACGCCATCCGCGAGCGTTTCAGCGGCGCCCTGAACCGCGTCCGCCTGACTCCGGGACAGTTAGACGTCCTCGATACGCCAGACAGGCCAACAGTCCAGGCATGACTTCTTGTACCAATGAGCATCATCCCATATCTTGAGGTTGAATCTCAAGAAAATTACATTATGTTGATGAATGAATGGGCGAGCGCCGAGCAACGGGGAAATACCGATTATCTACCAATTTGTACCAAATTGGTATTTACATACCGGACTTACAGGGAGAAGATCTGCTCGGAGCGGATTCCCGGAAACCGCAGAAAATGGATGATCTTTAATTATTCCAAGCGATTCAGCAAATCCGCCGGTGCAAAGACAAAGCGTTGACGCCGGAATTCATTAAGTCAGTCTGTTTTTCAGTACAGTATTTGGTCCGGCCTGCATGACGGGTGTTATACTGAACTGAACCATATCCGCAAAAGCAACTTTGCCCCGGTTGGTGCGTTTAAGTATAAGAGTCAGTTATGAGGTATGGTTTGAGACTATTGTTGTTCGTCTTCGCCGTTACCGCCGGTCTGGCCGGCAGCGCCGCGCCAGCCGGCGCACAGGAACGGTGGTGGAACCGTAACTGGAAGTACAGGCGGGCGGTAACGGTTTCCGACGTGCCCAAGACACTTCTGCCCGGCGACGAGGTCGGCGCCGTCACCATGCCGACCGGCGGGTTTCTCGGACCTGAAGGGCGCGACGTCCGCGTAACTACCGCAGGCGGACAGGTTACGCCCCACCGCGTGCTGATGGTCGGCCCGGGCGACCGCGTGCGAGTGGCCTTCGCACTCCGCAAAGGCGTAAAAAAATACTTCGTCTATCTCGGCAACGGCGACGCTCCGAAGGCGAGCAAGGAACTGCAAATCCGCCGGGGCGTCCTGATGGAAACCTGGGCCTATCGCGGCGGCGGGATCGCCAACCTCCGACAGGTCCGGCGCATCTTCGACCGCGGCGGCAAACTCATCGGCAGGGATTTTCGCAAGGATATTTTCGTCGGGCACAATCCCTTCGGGCCGCAGAGAAGGCTGTGCAGTCTCTATACCGGCCAGCTCATCTGTCGGGCCGACGGGCAGTATGTCTTTTCAACCACCAGCCAGGACGCTTCCTTCCTGCTGGTCGATGGGCAGTTGGTCGTATCCAACGGCAGGCATCATCGCCCGCAGCGCAGGGCGGTCAGGCAGGGGCGAATCCGCCTTTCGAAGGGCCTGCACGAACTGAAGGTCTATCACGTCAACGCCGGCGGCAACCCGGTCGTAGTGGCGGCGTGGCGGGAGCCAAACGGCCGGCGACTGTGGAAAATCCCGCCCGGAGCATTCGCACCCGTCCAACGGGCAAACCCCGGCATCCTTGAGCGATACGGCACCGCCCTGCACGCCGATTTTATCGGCGTCCACGCCGGAGAGGCCTTCCTGGCAAATCGTTATTTCCAGAGATATATCTTCGAGGCGCTTCTGAAAGGGCCTTTCCCCGGCAATTGCAAATACAACTGGGACTTCGGCGACGGGCAGAAGGCCTCGGCCGCCAAGTGCTCACACGTCTATCTCCGCGATGGACGATTCAAGGTTACACTGACCGTCAGGGCCGGCGTGTTGACACTGAGGCGGACCAACGTCATATACGTTACGCGCCCGTGGGACCAGGTAACCCGCAACATCCTTGACGCCCCGGCCCGGCACGCCCGCATTGTATCGAAGTATGATTTCACCGTCGCCGATCCGCGCGACATCGCCGGGGCGATGATCCTGTTCAAGCGGACGGGCTTGTCGCGCGCAATCCTGCGGGCCGGCGATGCTCTTATCAAACGCGATAAGGCCCCGCCGGTGGTCCTCCGCGAGGCAATGGGCATCTATGCCGAGGCGCTCGTGCGTGTTGCAAAGGACCCGAACCGTGCGGCGGCGGCGCTGCTGAAGGCGTCGAAGATGACCGCCGCGCCGGACGTAGCCGCTGATATGACGGTCCGGGCCGGACAAGTCGTCCTGACCGACGGGAAAACAGATCGCGCGATGGAAATATTTTCACTCGCGATTAAGAAATACTCGGCCCTGACGACGCATAAAGCTATCCGTGAAGCGAAAATAGGCATCGGCGACGTCTGGCGTTACCGCGGCGACTATGCCAAGGCCCTGGCGGCCTACCGCGACGCCGGTGCGGCAAAAGGCGACCGGAAGATCAAACCTGCCTTCCGCAAAGGCGACCTGGCAAGACAGGCCGAGGATTACCTCCGCCGCCGATTGTTCGATGACGCTATCGAGGCCTTGGACAAGTGGGAGTATGAATTCCCCGCCGACAAACTGGAGGGTTTCTCGACGCTGATACGCGTGAAACTGGCGATGGCGCGTAAGGAATTCGCATCCGCCGCGCGCCGGGCCGAGATACTCGTCCGCGCCAATCCCCAAAGCAACTACGCGCCCGAACTGCTCATGCTGGCGGCCAAGGCATATACCTCCATGCGAAAGAGCGACCTGGCCATAAAAACGCTCGGACGAATCGTCAAGGAATACCCCGAATCGCCCCTGGCGGAAAAGGCAAAGAAGAAAATTACTCAAAAATAATCCTGCACGTCCCCAAATCCACAGATTGCAATCCGTGGGCTTCGATATGCCGCAAGATTTTCTGGGACCGCTTTACTTCTGGAACAGTCCGATGCCGTGTCCTTCCGGGTCGGTGAAGACCGCGAATGCCCCGATTGTCGGGATCGGCGTCGGTGGCACGACGGTCTTTCCGCCGAGGGCCTCGGCCTTGTCCAGATACGCCTGAAGGTCGTCCACCGCCACGTAGAAGGTTACATACGGCGGAATATCCTCCTTAATCTGCATGATCCCGCCGCGGATACCTTCCTGTCCGGTGTTAACCTGCGAGTAGCCGGGAAAACCTACCGATTCAATCTGCCAGTCGAACAGTTTTCCGTAAAACTCTTGTATCTTTCCGATGTCCTTCGCCCCGATTTCCCAATGAACTACAGGTTCGCCCATTATGAGTCTCCTTTCATTTCCCAATTGAGCAATGCCTATTATAAGCATCTGCGCTACGATTCATGTGTCAGGAAAGCATCAATATCTGCTTCCAGGAGGCACATGGTCCTTTCGCAATCAAGAACGAGCGGCAACATCCTTTCCCATTTTAACAGGAATGTATATGCATGGCGGAAGAAGTGTCTGAATTCCAGATAAGGTTTAAGGCGCTTTCGCAAATCGCCTGATATGACCGCCGAACGCCCCGGCGTTTCTGATGCCATTGAATTAAGGATATCTCGATGCCATGATTCTCCCCGAGGCAAGTTGGATTCCAGACTCGCGGCCACGCGCTTGAAGATGTTTTCGACGCCGCTATAGAAGGAATGAAGAACTGCGGCAACGGCCAATATTTCCGTGTGAGTTGGACGCCGGTCGGTAACCGAGCGTAAAAGAGACCCGGACTCATCCAGCATCTGTTTAAGGAGGGCAAGTTCCAGTTGAACCTCTTCTTGCAAATCAGGCGACACGATGGAGTTTCCCCTTCTCCTTGAGGTATTCGACAAACAGACCGCCTTCATCAAGGTCGATCAGGTCCAACGACCGACCCAGAGCGTCTGAGGCCTCCCCCATGGCCTGAAAAAAAATCCTTGGCGCCAGGCCTGAAACCGCAATATCTACGTCGGAATCCTCGCGCATTGTTCCGGCAGCAGCCGAGCCAAAGACATACACCTCTTTCGCACCGGCTGCTTTCAGCACCTCAGCGGCCTTCCGGATTGATTCGACAATCTCTTCACTCATGTCCCGGTCTCCGGGTTCAGAACCATTATACAACAAAGTCTTTATGAATCCCGGTTTATTTATGAGATGCGCTGCGTGCAGCACCGTATACGGACGGGAAGGCGCTCTGCCCCTTGTGGGGGTGGAATTGCGGTTATTTTTCCGCGGCGGATGCGCCGTTCTTGAGAACGAACGAAGCGGCCAGCATGCCCGCTCCTCCAAGCGCGCAGACTGCAAAAAGAACCCACCATAACGCCGGTGACGATCCGCCGTCCCCGTCGGTTTTAGCGGCGGCGGCGGCGGGTATGATGTAGGTGATGGTCCTGTTCGAGGCGTTCCACGCGGGTTTACTGCACCCTTCAGGCAAGACTATGCGGTCCTGCCCCTGAATCCGGCCCATCTGCCCGTCGGCGGTAAAGTGGAAATAGACAGTTTTTTTCGCCTCGTCCAGGTTGGAAAATTCCTCACCTGCGAGAATCTTCGCCTCCCAGTGGTCCGACATGTTCTGCGCCAGACCCCGAACGGTCATCGTCAGGGTCAGCGTCCGATTCATATCGTCCCACTCGGCCTTTTTATCG
>DAOVFI010000265.1 GCA_030673005.1 Planctomycetales bacterium | reverse complement strand
CGTTCCCCGCTTCGGCGTTTATATCGACGACACCGACATATTCGACCGAATCAAGACACTTGGCCGCCTCGAGATGCGTCTTTCCCATCAGACCAGCGCCGACGAGAAGCATTTTGACAGATTGCGATGACATATCATCCGTTTCCTTGTTCACACCTAATTGGGTGGCACGGTCAAGCCGGAGCGCAGCGCCTGCCTTGCCGGTAGGCAGGAAGGCTTGACCGTGCCACCCGATTCGCCGCTTTCAAAATGTTAAATCAGTATTATCGGTTCCGGCGTGAACGCCACTTCCTTATAGACGCCGTCGGTCTTTGATTCCAGTTCCATGATCTTCGCCGAGGCGCCCTTGACGGCGTCTTCGACGAGTTTGCGCCCGATTTCGACAGATGCCCTTTCCGGATGGCCCATAACGCCGACCTTGATGTCGGGCCGCTGGGTCATACGGGGGACGACGAACTCGTCATCGACGATCTTCTCGGCGTGCTGGTAATTGTCCGGGTGCTCGATCTGCATTTTCAGCAGCGGTTCAGGGTCCAGTTCAAGTTCGTCGATTCTTACCAGGTCCGGCTCCAGGGCCATGACCATTGACGTCTCGTGCCATCCGGCGTGCCAGTCGCCTTCCTTCAGGGCCGTGTCGTCGTCGGCGCGGAATTTCCAGGATGGCATCAGCGCGATCAATGCGTCGGAAAAGGCGGGGTTCAGCCGGAGCAGCAATTTGAGCGCGTTATCGAGCGCCCTGATGTTTTCCGAGCCGCCGTGGCACAGGAGCAGGTAGAAATTGCGGAATCCCTGGCTTGCCAGGCTCAGCAGCGTGTCGCTGACTACGAGCGACATCACAGCCGGCGAGATGTTGATTGTTCCGTCAAGCCCGCCGCCGGAGAAGGACTGGTAAATCACCGGGGCAGTGAGGATTCCCGTTCGCTCACCGATCATCCGCCCCAGGTGCGACGCGATGAGCGCGTCGGTCTTCAGCGGCAGGTGATACCCGTGCTGCTCGATTACGCCCAGAGGGACGATAATCGATTTTTTCTTCCCCAGATATTCTCTGACCATCTTGACGGTCATGTTTTCCATTACGGGGAACGGATCGTTAGTATTTTCTTTTGTCATCGTGTGATACTCCTTAATAAGTTCGTAGAGTGTGCAGCTCTGCTGCACACGGAATCCGCCGTCTGCCAATCGCGGTGTGCAGGAAGCAGAACCTGCACACCCTACGCCTACGCCTACTTACCCGCCTTCATTTCATTGACGGAGTCGATAACCGCGTCGGCCAGGTACTTCAGTTGCTCGCTGTCGAAATCGTAGAGCGGCAGGTGGGTAAAACTCCTTTGGAACATCTCTTCAGCGGCGGGGCATGTTTTTTCTATCGCCTTCGTATCATATCCGAGTTGCCGCAGAATGCTGAACTTGTAGAGCGGGGCATAATGCGGAATGTTAACGATACCCCTGGCCGAGAGTTTCTTCTTCAGCGTCTTGGCGTCGTCGCCGACAATTTCCGGGTCGATCTGGAGCAGGTACAGGTGATACGTCGGCTTGATCTTCGCATCGCCCAGGGGCGGCGGGATGATGCCGGGGACCTTGCTGAATCGGCTGTTCAGGTACGTCGCAGCCTTCTTCCGCTTGGCGATGATGCCCTTGAGGCGTCCGATCTGCTGCATCAGCCCGATTGCCTGGATTTCGGTCGTTGAATGGTTGGGCGGCGCGAAGTAGCCGCTCCTGCTCGGAAGCGCGACGACGTCGTAGAGCCAGTTCTTTACCTGCCGGCCCATGTCGATTCCGAGGAAGCGGCTCCTGGCGAAGTCTTTCCCGAACCGCGTGTTGGTAGCGAGTATTCCGCCCTCGCCGAGTGACGTGATGTTCTTGACCTCGTGGAAACTGTATGCCCCGAAGTGGCCGATCGTCCCGAGCATCTTGCCCTTGTAGGAGCCGCCGAAGGCGTGGGCTGCGTCTTCCAGGACGACGATGTCGTGCTTCCTCGCCAGGCGCATGATCGGGTCCATGTCCGCCGGGTATCCGCCGACGTGGACGGGGACGATGACCTTTGTCCTGGGTGTAATCTTTCTGGCGACGTCTTCGGGGTCAATGTTGATTGTCCGCGGGTCCACGTCGGCAAGCACGATCTTTGCGCCGATGCTTAAAGGATAGGTCATCGTGGAGATAAAGGTGATTGCCGGTACGATGACCTCGTCGCCGGGTTTGAGGCCGGCGAATTTATGCGCGATTTCAAAACCGGCGGTCGCGTTGGTCACGAAGAGCGCGTACTTTGCCCGCAGTATCTTCGCCGCCTGCTTCTCCAGCGCCTCGATGTTCTTGCTCAAGGACAGTTTCCCTGCCGTGCCGCTACAGGCGCGGAGTTTGGTGATTTCACCGGCAGCGCGTTTCAGTTGCGCCTCGTAGGCCCGCTTCTTACCGGCCAGAGGCGGAAGCAGGAATTTGACGAGTTCGATCACGTCGTCTTCCAGCACCGGTTCGCCTACAGCCGACCAGGGAACACGGGCCGGACCCGTGTCATACCTGAAATCCACAGCCGCTTTCTTCTTCTTTGCCATTTGATGGCTCCTTTCAATGTTTTTGTTTGTGACTCAGCCTGATGTTCCTACATGATTTCGTTCTTATTCTCCAGCACCTTCCGAACGGCCTCTGCTATGTCGTCCATGTCCTTCTTGTTACCGAGGAAGACGTTCTGTGGCAGCCAGACCGCCTCAGTATTGCAGGCGCGTTCAGAGACCGGGCATTTCACGGCGAACGAAGCGTAATCGATGTCTTCATGATACTGCGTGCCCAGCGGAAAGGCGCCGTTGATAAACTTTTTCTCCAGGAACATCGGGTTCCTGTATAACGGGAACGTGTAACCTCCGAACGCCGGAACGCCTTCGGCCACAAGCGCGTCGATAAATTTCTGCTTCGGCGGACCGACGAACGGTTCGTCGTAGCGGAACATGTAGATATGGTAGCCGTGGCGCGTCGTGCGTTTGTCGCGAACGAGCGGCGAGATGCCGTCTAACTCGCACAGCAGCGTCGATAGGTAATCCCCCAGCCGCTCACGATGCAGGACCTGTTCTTCCAGCCGCTTCAGTTGCGCACGCAGGATCGCGCCCTGGAATTCGGTCATACGGTAATTCCAGCCGAGACGGTGGAATTCATACCAGGGTCGTCCGACCCTGCGCCCGGACCATACCATCGAATCGCATTCGGCTGCGAAGGCTTCGTCATCGGTCAGGAGTATTCCGCCCTCGCCGCTGGTCATGTTCTTTGACGCCTGGAAACTGAACGAACTGAACAGGCTCATGGAACCGGCCATTTGACCCTTCCACTCGCATCCGTGGGCGTGGGCGGCGTCTTCGATGACGGGCAGGCCGTGCTTTTCGGCAATGGCCGTTATGCGGTCCATGTCGGCAGGTTGGCCGCCGAAATGGACGACCATTATCGCGCGCGTCCGGTCCGTAATTGCCTCCTCGACGCGAGCCGGGTCGATGTTGTACGTGTCCGGATCGATATCGACGAAGATGGGAACGAGGTTGTTCTGGAGGACGCAGGTGGCGCTGCCGACGTAGGTGTAGGCCGGGACGATTATCTCGTCGCCGACGGCAAGGTTCATCGCGCGGATTCCGATCTCCAGTGTGCCGGTGCCGTTGGCGGCTGCGATCCCGAACCTGCAGCCGTGGTAGTCGGCGAACTCATTCTGAAAGAGGGCGACCTGGCTGTGCTCGCCTTCTTCCGGCTCGATAAGTTCAACACCCTGTCCGAAGGCGAACCGCCACCACTTGCCGCTCCGCAGAACCTTCAGCAGCGCCGCTTCTTCCGTCTCATCAAAAACCGGCCAATCGACGAAAGGTTTTTCGCGAACCGGTCTGCCGCCATTGATCGCTAAATTTTCCATCTTTTATACCTTTCTGATAGACGGGTGCCATGCCTACCCGCTCCGCTTCGCTCCGCGTGAAGGCATGGCACCCGGCATATTTAAATCCCTTTCATCAGTTGCTGCATCATGTTTTCCTGAAACATCCCTTGAACAGCCTGTCCATTGCCCTGGAAGTTCGCGCGAGCAGGCCGGGGCCTGGGGGCAGCATCTCGGCGGTGATGCTTTTTGTGTAGCCGATCTTCTTCAACGCGCCGACGACCTGGCGCCA
>DAOVFI010000180.1 GCA_030673005.1 Planctomycetales bacterium | reverse complement strand
GCGAGAGCCTGTTTCTGATGCGGTTCGGCGGCGGGGGAATTTGTGGCGGCGAGTTTGCCGGCGGCGGTTTTCATCTGCTCGCCGGCGCTTCGCGTGCTTGCGGCTGCGGACTTGACGGCCTTGTTCGCCGCTCCACCGCTTTGGCCAAGTTTGCCCAGTTTGTCCGCCAGTTTACCGGCCCGCGCCTTCAAGTCCTTCTGGTTCTCCGAAGCCACCATCAGTTTGCCCGGAGTGGCCTTGGCGCAACCCTTATTGAGCGAATCCTGATCCTCGATGAGTTTGCGAATCTCCCGGCGGGCGGCGGCGAGTTGTTCTATTTTCTTGCCGGCCGATGGAAGTTTGCCGGTTTCGTCGTGCAACTTTACCTGGCGTTTAATCATGGAATCCAGTTTTTTTCCGAGTTCCCGTAATTCCCCGGCGAGTTTTCTGCCCTCGGCTGCGATGTGTGAATCGTGCTGATGTTTTTTTTCGCGCTCCTTCAGCGCCTTGACGCCCTGAAGGAATTGACTCAGTTCTTTAATCCGCTTGCGCCCATCCTCGGCGCTGAGGGGGCTGCTCTGGAGCGCCCTTAGCACGTTCTTCAGTTCTTCGACCACGCCGGCCTGGGCGGTTCCCGCCAGGGTCGTCAGACCTTTGTTGAGGTATGAGATGACCTTGTCCATGTCATCGTCGATAAAGGCCTGCTGTGCCTGGTTGACCGCCTGACGTATAGCGCGGGACGACGCCGGTTCCGACTTAGCCAGCAGTTCGGCCACCTCAACCATCGTCCGGGTCAGGTTTGTGAACTGTTTCTTCAGGTATTGCTGGCGATAAACCAACTCGGTATCGACGGTTTTTTCGGCCTTCTCGTCGCCGGTCGGAACTGGCGGAGCGACGGTCTGACCCTGACCGGCCGCTGACGTCAGCAGTATCAATCCACCCAACACCATCATAAATCCGACAATTCGCATTTTCGTCTTTCCATTCATCATTTTACTTCCTCCGGCTTCGGCCTGGTTGTATTGTCAAATATCGTTCCCGTATCCTTACGCGCCTTTTCCTGGATTTCCTTCAGTATCTTTGTGCCGATGTCGATTATTATCTTCAGGCGATTCTCCAGTTCCTGCCTGTTTTCCCCTTGTATCATCGCCTCGAGAATTTTTTCGAGTCGCTCACAGAAGTCGTTCAGCGTCTCAACGGACTCCTCGGCGACAGTCCGGGCAGCCTTGACGTCTGTCTCTTTAGACGCACGAATCAGATTTGCGCCGAGATCAATCATAGGTTTTTTACAAATTTCCTGGAGTTTCTGAATCACTTGACCGGCCAGTTTTCGCTTGTCCGCCGGACTGCCGACGCGATTGTAATTCATCTCGTCCAGTACGCTTTGTAACCGCTGCGCCGCCACGGCGCACTGTGCCGCTATCCGCTGCTGGTTCGCGGCAGCGGCGAAAAGGTCCTGTCGCACCGACGCATCGACACCGGCCGAAGCGATCCGATCCGCAACGCCGCGAACCTTGGCCTTCATCTCCGCCTGAAGAACCACGCCGGCGGTGAATTCCTGTCGGATCTCCCTGCGAAGGCGGAGCAGTTCGGCCTGTAGTTCCTCATCCGAGACGATCTTGTACGCCTGGACGAGGCTTTTACCGGTATTAGGCCCGCCGTAGGATTCCGGCAGCGTGTCCCGCACGACGGTATAGACGCGAATCAGTCGCCCGACTTTCAGTTTCATCGGTTCAAGGTCAAGCTCGTAGCGAAGGTGGACCTCCTTTTTGTCCGTCGATTCCTCGGGCAGCGGGACGAGAAACTTCTGCGCTACCGCCGCGGTAGTAGGCGCCGTTGTCGTCGGCGAAATCGCCACGGGCGTTACGTACACCTCGACCGCTGTAACGCCGTGATCGTCGTTCACCTGTATAAGCAACGGAATAGTCGCCCGGGATGTTACGTCCGCCCTGACGCCGATGCGATTCATACTCACCGAAGGCGGGCGGTCAGGCTCGACGCGAATGGCATAGACCGCCCCGCGCGGGTTTTCGATCTTTTCAGTGTCCGTCAGTTCAAATTCAAGTTTCATCGACGACCGGCCCGTGCGTTCGGGCAGGAAGAACTGCCCTACAAGCCCACGCCGCTCGTCGGGGGCGTCGAACTTTTTCAGTCGCTCCAGACGCACGGTTCCGACCTCTTTGCCGTCAAGCATCAGCCTGGCGCCGACGAGGGGTTTGTTCGCACGCCCGGCCAGTGTTACCCGGCTGCCCGGCGGGATCGCCAGCACGCCATGGGTAAGGGAAACTGAAAGAGGCGAACGATTCATGTACACCGGGTAATCAATCTTGAAACTCGCCTCCAGCAATTCCGGCGGGTCAACCACCACCACGCGGCAATCCCTGGTCCTGTCATCGTTTCCGGTAACGTAGAACTCGAAAGGCTCCGAGACGTTCTCGAAGACCTTTAAGTAGGTATTGGATTCCGAAGGTGCGGCTGCGACGTTCTCGGCGACCGTGCCGAGTCCGGGAAAGTCCATGTGGAAGGTAACGTCGTTCGGTACGACATGGTCGGCGTCGGCCTTGACCGTTATCGGCAGGGACCGTCCCCGGACGACCCTGAACTGAAGTCTGCTCCCCCCGTCAATCTCGCGCCCGCCTTCAATGGTAAGGTAGGTCTCCTGCGGCCAGGCCACGTCGGCGAAAAGGATATTTCGCTGGAACCACAGGCCCATCACCGATGAATTAAAGATCGTGAACACCACCAATACGATCACAGCAACGGCCGGGATACTCATACGCCGCCACGTCCGTCCCGACTCCACAGGCCCGCGCGGATCGAGTTTTTCCATCAGGCTTCCGACCTGTTCGGCCACCTTGCGAATAAGAACCTCAGAGCCTCTTATCCTGCCGGACACCCGGTCGCCGCCGGCTGCAAACTGCAAGGTGCTGATCAGACGGTCGTCAAGGTCACCGTAATGGTTCTCCAGCACAAGAGCCAATTCCTCGTCGTCCATCGATACGCGTAACGGACGCAGCAGGAACCGCCAGGTAACCCACCCAACGCCGGCCAGCGTCAGCGCCATAATCAACCCCCGCTGTGCGCGGTCCATGTGCAGAGCGTAGTCGATCCCAAGCGTCAGGAAGACCCCCGCCACCACCGCCAACACTATCCACGCCAGGGCGCCGCCGAGCAGATTCGCTCGCAGCGACCACTTCAACGCACCCAGTTTCGCACGCACACCGCCGGTTATCAGATCATCATACGCCATAAAAGTCTCCAATCAAAAAAGGCCGCAGAGACGCAGAGAACGCAGAGTTTCAATATTATTTTCTTGAAAGCACTACTCTCTGAATTCCGTCGATAACACGAGCCTCATCAAAATTAATCAACAAACCGACCTCCACCCCAACGGCCTTCAACGTGCTGATAACCTGGGCAACGTGCCTGGATGTCAGCCTTTCCACGCTCTTTAATTCAACTACAACTTTCTCTTCAACAAAAATATCTATCCTGTGCTCGCCAACCTCTACGCCGTCGTAAAAAACTTTGACGCTCCGCTGACGTTCAAACATAAGGCCCTGTTTTCTAAATTCATACGCCAGAGCCCTTTCATAAATAACCTCTAAATATCCGGGGCCAAGTTCACGATGTACGCTAATAGCACAACCTATAATCTTTTCCGTAAGATCCTTTTCCGGATATTGATCTTTCGGAAAATGAGCTCTCAATACCCGCGCTCGGTTGTGTTCGCTCACTCACACCGCTCCGAATCAGTTATCTTTTATCTTTTGTAAATATATATATTTTCTCTGCGTTCTCTGCGTCTCTGCGGCCTTCTATCTTTTCGCTCCGGTTTTTCTTCCGGCGGCGGTGCGGGCGGCGAGGAACGACAGCAGCGCCGCGTCCAGATGATCAGCAGTCGAAATAAGTTTGTAATCAATCTGGGCGGCGATGCAGCGACGCTTGACGTCGGCGCAGAAGTTGTTCACCGCCTCCAGGTATCCTTCTCTCAAAACTCTCGGCTCGATGGTGAGACGCCCCGTATTCTCCAGGCCGCGGAACATCGTGTTGCCCTGGAAGGGAAACTTCAATTCGTCCTCGTCCATCACGTGCAGCACCATCACCTCGTGGCTACGATGGCGGAAATGCTGGAGGCCCCGGAGCAGGCCGTCAACATCGACAAACAAATCGCTAACCAGGCAGATCATCCCCCGCCGGGCGATCTTCTCTGCCAGGTTGTGGCAGATGTGCTCTATCGTCGTCTTGGCCTTCAGGTCGGCCACATCCAGGGCGTGGACAAAACCCTTGATCTGGTTCGGATTGGACGAATGAGGCAAATACGACCGCAGGTCCTCATCGAACGTCGCCAGGCCGACTGCGTCCTGCTGACCGAGCAGCAGTTGCGCCAGCGACGCCGCCACGCAGGCTGCGTAGTGGTACTTGCTCATCCCGTCGCGCCGGCCGTTCTCGCCGTAGCGCATCGACTCGCTGACATCGACCAGGAACGTCGCACGCAGGTTGGTCTCTTCCTCGTACTGCTTGATGTACAGGCGGTCGGTTTTGCCGAGGACCTTCCAGTCAAGGTGTTTGAGATCGTCGCCGGGGACATACTCGCGGTGCTCGGCGAACTCCACACTGAAGCCCTTGAACGGGCTTTTGTGCATCCCGGAGATGAAGCCTTCCACCACCAGACGAGCCTGTAAGTCCAGCCGGCGAATCTTGTTCAACACCTTCGGATCGAGATATTTCTGTAATTCAGTCTTTGCCATAACCGACCTTCATATATTTCCGGTGAATCGTCGTCGTACCGACGACGGCTAAACGGACTACGGGCTACCGACTACGGGCTACCGGTTACTATTTCTTCAATACACCGGCGGTGTCGGGGCTGCCGGCGATGGCGCCTTCTTTGGCGGGGATCGTGTCGATCAACATTTCGACGATCTTGTCGGTCGTAAAACCCTCGGCGTCGGCGTTGAAGTTGGTGATTATCCGGTGCCGCAGGACGGGCTTGGCGACGGCCTGGATGTCTTCGGTGGAGACGTGGTACCGCCCGTGAAGGACTGCGCGTACCTTTCCGCCGAAGATAAGGAACTGGCACGCTCGCGGTCCGGCGCCCCAGGAGACGTAATCCTCGATAAAGCCCGGAACGCCGCCTTCGCTGATCCGCGTTGCGCGGACCAGTCGCATGGCGTATTGGATCACGTGGTCGGCCACCGGCACGCGTCGGATCGTTTGCTGAATCTCAAGAATGGCCGGCCCGTCGAGTACGGGTGTCAGTTCGACGTCCTCGATCGCCGTCGTCAGGCGAACTATATCGAACTCCTCATCCCAGTCCGGGTAGTCCACGAAAATCTTGAACCTGAACCGGTCCTGCTGGGCCTCGGGCAGCGGGTAAGTCCCTTCCTGCTCGATGGGGTTCTGCGTCGCCAGCACGAAGAACGGGTCCTTCATGGGCATGCGCTTTCCGCCGATCGACGCCTGCCGTTCCTGCATGGCCTCCAGAAGGGCGGCCTGCGTCTTGGGCGGGGTACGGTTGATCTCGTCGGCCAGGATGATGTTGGCG
>DAOVFI010000356.1 GCA_030673005.1 Planctomycetales bacterium | reverse complement strand
GTCTTACTGAAGGTATTTCGGGACGACTTATCGGTATCGGCGTGTCCGATCCGGGCATGGTCGAATGCGACAGCGGGCAAATCGTTCGTTCGAGTCTTTTCCCGGACTGGCATAACGTTCCACTCGGCCGGCTTCTCGAAGAGAGGACGTCCCTGACGGTTATCGTCGAGAACAGTTCCAGGACACGCGCGTTCGCCCAGTATCGAACGATGCCCGAACTCATGCAGACGGGCGCCTCGATGCTCTACCTTGATTACGGCGAGGGTGTCGGCTTCGCCCTGGTTACCCCCGACGGGATTTGGCGTGGTCTGGGGTTTGCGGGCGAGATCGGCCACGTCGTCATCGAGCGGGACGGGCGTCTTTGCGGATGCGGAGCGCGTGGTTGTCTGGAGGTTCTGTCGAATACACCGGCGCTGGAGGCGAAGGCGGCCGAGTTACTGGCGCAGGGAATCAACTCGATTATTCAATGCAGGTCAAACCCGTCGGCCGAAGAGATATTCCAGGCCGCCCTCGACGGCGACCGCATGGCGCGAGGTCTGGTCGATGAAATCGCTTCTCACCTCGGACTTGCAGTTGCTTTCCTGGTGGCCGCTTTTCATCCGAAATACTTTGTCGTCGGGGCCGAGTCCGCCGCGGCAATTACGTGCCTTTGCAGACGGATAACCGCAGCCGTCCACGACAGGACACTACCGGAAATCGCCTCGTCTATCGAAATACTCGAAGGCAGAGAATTTCAGTCGCTGGCATTGTCCGGTGCGGCAATGATGGTTTTTCAGAAAATCATCACAACCGAAGGAAAAGTCGGCGTTTGTGAAATGGCCGAATAGTATTCCGTTACACCTGATTTTATAAGTTGGTAAGTTGGGGTGGCACGGTCAAGCCGGAGCGCAGCGGAGGCTTGGCCGTGATAACGCACGTTTGGGTGGCACGGTCAAGCGGAACGAAGTGAAGCTTGGCCGTGGCAGGCTGAATCACGGCCAAGCAAGGTCGAGGCCGAACGGCCTCAACCTCGCTTGACCGTGCCACCCGGTAAATTATCAGTAACAGGTAGGAGACAGGAAAATGGACAAGGTTCGCTGGGGTGTTATCGGTTGTGGCGGTATTGCCGCGAGACGGACAATACCGGAATTCAAGAAGATGGTCTCGAACGCCCAAATCGTCTCGGTGATGGACATTTCCGCCGACCGGGCCAAGGAGGTGGCGGAACAGTTCGAGGTTCCCCACTGGTGCGAGACGGAAGAGGAGTTGCTGGGGCGCGAAATCGACGCGGTTTATATAGCGACGCCCCAGGACGTCCACTGCCGGCAGGTCGTCCGGGCTGCCGAGGCGGGCAAGCACATCCTCTGCGAAAAACCGATGGCCGTCTCGCTCGACGAGGTGAACCGGATGGAATCGGCCTGCGGCGCCGCCGGCGTAAAGTTCATGCTCGGCTTCTGCATGCGCAACAATGTCTATAACAGGAAGGCCCGCGAACTGGTCCTGTCCGGCGCTGTCGGGAAGGTCGTCATGGGGCGGGCGCAGTTGACCTGCTGGTACCCCCCCATCGCCGACGCCTGGCGGCAGGACGTCTCAATCAGTCACGGCGGGGCCTTAATCGACATGGGCACGCACTGTCTGGACATACTCGAATGGATAATGGGCGCGAAAATCGTCGAGGTCGCCGGCTTCCATGACCTGCTCGTGCAGAAGTATCGCACGCGGATCGAAGACACCTCGACGATCGTCGTCCGCTTCGACAACGGCGCGCACGGGATCGTCGATAACTACTTCAATCTTCCCGACGCCGCCGCTCAAAACAGCCTCGAACTGCACGGCACTAAAGGCTCGATCATCGCAAAAGGCTCGATCGGGCAGGACCCGACCGGCGAGATGTTCAGCATCCTCCAGGGCGAGGAACTCGGCTACGACGCCGACCAGGTCCGCGACGTCCGGGCGGAGCGGCAGGAGTATGAATTGGAAGGCATCGGCATCTACGGCCAGATGATCGAGGCGTTCAGCCGGTGCATTATGGAAGATACCGCCCCGCCGGTTACGCTCGACGACGGCAGGCACTCGGTAGCGGTAACTCTGGCGATTTACAAATCCGTAGCCGAGAAGCGAGTGATTCAGGTGGAAGATCAGTAGTCTGTCAACCTTAAATCTGTTGGTGGCACAGGTTTGTAACCTGTGTCGTGCTGGGAGATAGAAATGCAGAAGGGCGTATCCTATTGGTCGTTTCCCGGAGGTCTGGAGAACACTGCCGATTACGAAGCCGTTTTCAAACAGGCGAAGCGCCTCGGCTTTCAGTCGGTCGAAGCGGCGATAGCGCCGGAAGGCGTCTTGACCTTTGACAGCACGCAGGCCGAGTGCCGCAACATCGTCTCGGCTGCGAAAGCCGCTGGAATAGAGATCTCTTCGGTCGCGTCGTCGGTGTATTGGGAATGCTCGCTCACCGACTCCAGGGCGTCGGTGCGCAAGCGGGCCATCGCCTATACCCGGAAAATGATGCAGGTCGCCCGTTGGCTCGGCGCCGATGCGATACTGGTGATACCCGGCGCGGTCGATGTGTTTTTTGACCCGAACGCCAGGCGCGTGCCCTACGATGTCTGCTGGAAGCGGGCCGTCGAAAGCATAGGCAAATGTCTGGACACAGCCAGGCGCCTACGAGTGAAAATATGCCTGGAAAACGTCTGGAACAAGTTCCTTCTCTCGCCGCTCGAGACGGCGCGCTTTATCGACTCGTTCGACAGCCCTTACGTCAAGTGCTACCTCGACGTGGGCAACTGCATGTTGAACGGTTTCCCGCAGGACTGGATAAGCATCCTCGGCAGGCGTCGGATCGGGCGCATCCACGTCAAGGACTTCGCGCTGCGTTTCTACACCGGCGGCGAAAAGGGCGCCGCGTGCGGAATCGCCGACAGTTGTCGCAAGATCGCCAAAGGCAGCGCCTGGGCCGGTGCGTTCAGTTTCTGCGATCTTGGGCAAGGCGACGTGCCCTGGCGCCAGGTCGTCGGCGCGTTGAAGAAGATCGGCTACACAAAAAGCATCACCGCCGAGATGCTGCCCCCAGGCCCCGGCCTGCTCGCGCGAACTTCCAGGGCAATGGACAGGCTGTTCAAGGGATGTTTCAGGAAAACA
>DAOVFI010000315.1 GCA_030673005.1 Planctomycetales bacterium | reverse complement strand
TTCTTATGGGTGCCATGCCTTCACGCAGAGCGTGTAGGCATGTTTGCGCCGCAACATGTTCACGCCCTTTACTTCGAGGTTCCAGGCCGCGAAAAGATGCGGCTTGGAATCCTCTTCGTTTCGGGCGAGAACATGGCACCCATCTATTAACGATTGACGCAATATTACTCCTGCGGCGCGAACATGTACCCTTTGCCGCGGACGGTCAGCAGCAGTTGCGGATTCGTCGGGTCCTCGCGCAGTTTTTCGCGGAGACGCGCGACTGTCATGTCGATTGTGCGTGTGTCGATTCCAGTCGGGTCGAGTCGCCAGACGCGCGAGAGTATCTCGTCGCGTGAGACGGCCCTGCCGGCGTTGCAGGCGAGATACCTCAGCAGTTCTGCCTCTCGCTGCGACAGTTCGCACCGCTGCCCGTCGTCGTATTTTATCTCGTGGTTCTGGAGATTCGCCACGCCGCCGGGGACGGGTATCTCGCGGATGTCGGAGGGCCTTTCGGGCGACCGCCGCGCCACGGCCTCGACGCGCGCCAGCAATTCACTGACGCTGAACGGCTTGATGACGTAATCGTCGGCGCCCGCCCGCAGGCCGGTAACGCGGTCGGACTCCTCGCCACGTGCTGTGAGAATTATCACCGGCAGTGTCGGGCGAGTCGCGCGGATCTCGCCGAGGATTTCCATCCCGTCGCGGCCGGGCAGGATCAGGTCCAGCAACACAAGGTCGCAGTCGGAGGTTATCGCCAGCTCAAGCCCGAGATCGCCGTCGCCTGCCTCCCGGACCGAGTAACCCGACGCCTTAAGTGCGTCGGCGATACCCCGCCGAATGGCCTCGTCGTCCTCGATAACCAGTATTCGCCGCTTTATCATGGCCCACTCATTATTCGTCTCTCGACTTTTAAGTCAATCTATCGGGCGCCGTGTCCACCTGCCCCCGGTTGGGTGGCACGGTCAAGTCGAAGACTTGGCCGTGATGCAGCCCCAACACGGCCAAGTCTTCGACTTGACCGTGCCACCCACAATATCATGGCCGAGACGGCCATGCCACGACCATGCCACGGCCCCGTCAATCCGCCATTATGTACGCCAGGATGTTCCCGACTATCTTCCGGGCGGATTTGGGTTTGTAGCCGAGTGAGCGATAGTTCTCGATACCCGCCATTGCCGCCGACAGGTCGAACTCCGAAAAGATAACGGCTGGGCGATTCCCAATCATCGCGACGAGCAGTTTCTGCCCGCCCGGCGAAAGGCCGCGGCGGCGAAGCAGTTGCCTTGCCGGCAGTTTGAATCGTATTCCGGCCGTCAGATCGACCCCGCCTTCAAACCGCCCTTCAGCCAGCACGTGATCGTCAGCCAGCGGCTGGAGTTTGCCGAATATCGCTTCGATTTCCGCACGTGCCGACTTTGCAAAGGACGGCGAACCGGCGTAGGCATCGACCAGGACAGTCCCGCCGTCTTCGACGAATTTTTTCAACGCCGTCCGCTCGCCGGCAGTGAATTTCAGCCAGTATCGGCCTGTGATGTGAAGCAGCCGGACCTTGTCCAGTTCACCCTTCGCGAGTCCCGCGGGCGACAATTCCTTCAACTCACAGCCGGTAACGTGCCCGGCATACGGCGCGAACTTCCGCCAGCACATCGCCGCGGCGTCCCAGCCGCCTCTGAAATACTTGCTGCTGAGGTACTTTACCCGCGCGACCGTAACAACGTCCTTCCGCTGCTTAGCCGGAGCGGTCGGCGGCAGGATCGAGGCGAATTTGCCCTCGAGCGCGCCTAGGTCGGTCGCATAGAACAGGATATTCATCGCCAGTTTGAATGCGTCGCTGTCGGTGCGGTTCATCTGCCAGTCGGCGGAGATATACCCCTCGGACAGGAAGAAAAACGTCCGCGACCCGTCGGAAGCGCCCTTCAGACGCGGGCGTTTTTTCCACTCCTGCTTGAGGACCGTATAGACGCCGTGACCGGCGGGCAGGTCTTTCAATTCGAAAGCGGGATACTGTTTCGCCGGGAACATCTGGCGGACGAGATCATTCATCGACGCGGCGAATTCTTTGCTGTGGTCGCTGGGTTCGGCGAGGATAGTCCCGCCGCGAAGGATGTACTCGCGGAGTTTGAGCATCTCGGTCTCGCTGAATTTCGCCGCCTTCGAGCCGCTGATGAACAGGACCGGCGCCTCGAATTCCTCGGGCTTTGCCTTGATGGAAACCGTCTGCCAGTTCATCGGACGTTCGTAGGCACTCCAGAGATACTTGCTCAGGTTCGCCAGGTCGCGGGGATTAAGGTTCCAGTCGTGGCCGTCGCCGTACTGGAGTTTGTCGAACGCCACCGGCGCGCCGCCATAGACCAGAAACAGCGTGCAGAAGCAGGTGTTGATGACCGTTCCGTATTGACCGGGGATTGAGCCGTCGCGTCGCTGGTTCGTGAGCACCGTCAGGGCGCCGTTGGCGAACCAGTCTTCGCCGCCGATGTACTTTCGCCCACCGGCCACGCCCGTCCGCTCGATGCCGTAGAGGTAGTATCCGCCGCCCTTTCCGCTCTTCTTCGCCCCCAGCCACGTCATGCCGCGCTCGATGGATTTGAGCACCGCAGCCGCATCGCCCGTCGTGAAGGTCCGCTGGTTATCCCGGCTGTAGAAACTCTTTCCGTGATACATGTCGAAGACGAGAAACATGCTTGCCAGACCGGCGGTTGCCATGTTCGGCGACGAACCACCACTCATGTAGCCCCAGCCGCCATCGGCGTTCTGACAGCCGCGGAAGTGTTTGGACATTTTCTTCCAGAACGCATCGCCCGGATCGAATCCTGCCCTCGCTGCCGCCCATATCCCCAGCACGCCGTACTGCGTGCAGGAGTTGTCCCAATCCCGGGA
The DNA here is from genome assembly GCA_030673005.1 of Planctomycetales bacterium. GTDB lineage: Bacteria > Planctomycetota > Phycisphaerae > SM23-33 > SM23-33 > DAOVFI01. Next base: position 654 of record DAOVFI010000315.1, on the reverse strand, counting down.
TTCCATCGTGTACCGCCACGCCTGCCTGTCGCCAAGCGCCTTCATCAGCCAGTCGAAATCGGTCTTCAGGGCTGCGCGGATACGCTTGTCGTACGGAACCTTCCGCAGTGCGTATTCCCAGGTGTTCGCGCTGATGCCGCGAACGTAGGTGTTGTTAATGTTCTGTTTTGCCAGCCATTCCAGCGCCTTTTTCAACTCCGGGTCGCTCTGTGGATTCGCCCCCGCTGCCAACATCGTCAACGCCGCCAAGGCAGTGCCGCCAGCCTGATGACGGTTTCCAATTGATCCGTTCTTATGCTGCTGGGACCGAAGGAACATTACGGCGTCGTCTATGGCGGCGCGAATCTTCGCTGCCGTAACCGGACCGGTGAAAGGCTCGTGGATCCCGCCGGGGAGGCGTTGAATTCCTGCGACGGGGTTAATCATCATCCGCCGGTCAAGGTTGCCCCGCCCGGACGCGACACTCGCCGTCAGGACAATAATCACCGTCAATGTAATCGCTTTCCCGTTCATTACTGTTTCTCCTCGTTCCTATCGGCATGGTTGTGCGTTCTGATTCAGTTGCCGAAAGGGTGCCATGCCCTCACCCGTCTTCGGGGGTGGGCATGTTACGCAGCGGAAGACATGCTTACCCGCTTCGCGTGAAAGCATTAC
>DAOVFI010000241.1 GCA_030673005.1 Planctomycetales bacterium | reverse complement strand
GCCACGCTTTTTCACCGGCGGCATGGGCGGCCGGACGTTCAGGGCGGTTTTCGTTTAAAATCAATTGTTTTGCGTTCGAGCCGCGGGTACTCCGGTGCGCTCCGCCCCGGCCCGTCCGCCGGCGGGTAAGGCAACGCTCGATCAGGAAATTGTGAAGAATGGCGACGTCCAGTTTCCGCCAGGCGTCGATATGGTCGCCGGCGATTTGCTTCATAACCGAAAGGTCTTTCAGCCGTCCGATATACGCACAGTCGCCGGTAACAAACGCCATGGCGTGCGGGCCGAAGGGTTTGAGGAATGCGTCGGCGTCGGCGGCGTCGGATTCGCTTAATCGCACCGGCTCGTAATCCATAACATCGCTTGTGGTTGCGACGAATTCGGTCAGGTCGAATTCATCCAGGCCGCTGATAACGCGGTGTGTCGGCAGGATAATCAGGCCCGGATCCTCCATCGCCGCCAGGACGAACATGACAAAATTGACCGGGTGGTCCGGAGCGACATCGCCGAGGCTGTCGCGATAAGTCAGGGCGGTGGTGTAGCGATGATGTCCGTCGGCGATGAATACCGGCGCATCGCGCAGGGTCGATGCGATTGAATCAATGATTCCCTCATCGGTGATGGGCCATAACCTTTCGATAACACCGCTATATTCGCCGGCGGCATCCGCTTCGCCGGCGGCTGCCGATTCGAGCATTCCCGAAACCGTCCCGTCGGGGTCGTTGTAGAAACCGAAGATCGGCGAAATTTGCATCCGTGTATTTTCGATGAGTTTTAGCCTGTCGGCCTTGGGGCCTGGGAAGGTCTTTTCATGCGGTATAATGTCACGCCCCAGTTCGGTCGCGCGGACGCAGCCAATCATCATGTGGCGCGTATGTCTCTTGCCGGCCCAGTCGTACGTCTGCTGATAGGCATAGATTGCCGGCAGGTCGTCCTGTCGCAGCAGGCCAGACGATTTCCATTCCTCCAGCCGCTCCGCAGCCGACCGATACGCCTCGTCCGGACCGACTTGCTTCGGCGGGACGTGCGGCAAATCGACGGCGACAATGTTGTGCGGGTCCGCCGCCAGAAGCGCGTCCTTATCGACCTGCGAAAGAACGTCATACGGCGGGGCGATCAGACGGCTGACGTCGTCGCCGGGCGCATCGTATCGCCAACCCCGAAAAGCTCTGATGTCCATCAAGAATCCTCGATGTTGTAAATTATTACGAAGGTGGAGGATTATAACAGGGAATGAAGGAATGTGCATCAGAACGTAGGTCGGGCCGGAGCGCAGCGCAGTCCCGGCAATTCGCAATTAGAGACAAAACATTGAAATATATGGTTTGCTCTCGTTTGCCGGGACTCCGCTACGCTCCGTCCCGGCCTACAGCTACGCTCCGTCCCGGCCTACAGCTCCGTCCCGGCCTACAGCTACTTCAACGTTTCCTGGAGCGCCAGGACGGCGTAGCAGGTTGCCAGTACGGGATTGCCTTCGAACCAGCGTTTCTCGGCCTTGTTGACCCAGGAGCCGTCCTTGTTCTGCTGCACGGCCAGCACGTCGATTAACTCGTGCCGCCAGTTGTGTTTTACGCCTCTTTTATCCTCGATGACGTTCCGACCCCAGGCGCGGAGCGCCTTTGCGAAGACGTGGTAGTAGTAGAACAGGCCCTGCTTTGACCGGCCCTCGGGCATGTTCGGATTGGAGTCCAGTCGCCAGTATTTCCTTATCCACCCGTAAGCGGCCCGGACGCGCGGGTCGTTGCGTTCGACGTTGGCGTAAAGCATACTCTTGAAGCCGATGTAGGTCATTGAGCCGTATGACCGCAGGCCGCGCCTGCCGACGCCGCCCTTGGACTCGCCGACGAATTTCCCGCCCTTGCGATTGACGGCGTAGATGAATCCGCCGTCGTCGGTTCCGCGAACGACGAAGGCTCGTTTCTCTGCCCCTTCGGTGCGGTTCTGGAGCATCGCCACGAACGCCAGCGCCCTTTGCATTGCCGGGTCGTCGCCGGGCACGCCGGCCTGGTGGAGCGCCTCCATCCACATACCGACGTTGCTCAAGTCGGGACGACCTTTCCTGCCGTAACTTACGCCGCCGACGTAGGGGTGTTTTTTGCCGACATTCTTGCCGGCGGGTGTCTTCGAGCCGGGCACGATCTGCTGGCAGCGGAGGAACTTTACCGCATCCGACAGGGTTGACTTGTACCTGGGATTCCTCGCCGCCGCAAATGCCATCACCGCTACGGACGTAACGTAGTTGGCATTGCCTTCTTTTGGCAGGTAGAAGCCGCCGTTTTTCTGGCGGAACTTCATCAGGCATTTAAAACCTTTGTCCACTACGGGCGAATCGTTGTCGTAGTCGGAGTGTTGCAGCAGCGCCTTGAGCGTCATTGCCGTCAGGGCCGGATGCGATACGCCCGGCGCGAAGCCCCATCCGCCGTCGGCGTTTCGCTGCTTGAGCAGGAATGACAGGCCGGTGTCGATTTCCGTGCGGACTTTGGAAAGGTGTTTGGCGTCGATGGGCGCCTCTGCCGGTTTGGTACTAGTCTTCGGCGGGGCCTTTTCGCCGGACTGGGCAAGACCGACAGTCAACATCGCCGCAATCAGAAACACCGTTGTCAGAATTTTCATAATATCGCTCCATAGCAATGAAAAGGTGGGCCTGTCGGCCCAGCCTACAGACTATCTGTTCAATCAACCTAACTGCAATATCTATACCATAAAACAATTTCACTATTAAAACAGTATAACCCCGTCTGCGTTGGCGATGGGGTGGGTTATTTGTGCTCACGGAGGACAATTATTGTCCGTATCACAGCAAGGAAAAGGTGGGCCTCCCGGCCCAGCCTGCAAACTTATCGCTGCTTTGAGATGGTGAAGAAGGTCAACGAGGCGAGTTGCAGAACGGTCGCCGACAGCAGCGCTACGTGCACGACGATCTGGTTATTATATGCTTCGTTGAAATTTCCTTCAGCCGTTACAGTTACGCCGGGTATGTAAATCAGTCCCCACGCCAGTGCGACGATGGCGAAAATCTGAAAAATCGCGCCGATAAGGCGTATTGCGGAGAATTCCGAGCCGCCTTCGGGCGTCCTGGTCCGCCTGATGTGACGGAGGATTTCGCCGAAGATTTGCGAATCGGTCATGTTGTTAACAGGCGTTTCCGCTCCGGTCGGCAGATATCCCGTCCCGGCGGCGGGAACGGCGGGCGCCTCGTATCCCTTTCCGACGGCGGCGCCCGTCCCGCTTTCACGCAGGATTATCCTGGCGGCATCGACGAGGTTGCGGACGGTAAAGTCGGCCTGGACGTCCTCGTCTTCATCAGGACCCTCGTCGCCTTTGTGGCGGATGCGGACTGTCCTGCATCCGGCGCGCTGACCGGCCTCGATGTCGCGAGGCGAATCGCCAACCATCCAACTGCCGTTCAGATCTATCGGAAGGTCCTTTGATGCACGCAGCAGCATACCGGGCGACGGCTTGCTGTCGGCGGATACGCGGGTGTACTTCTCGACGGTGCCTTCCGGGTGGTACGGACAGTAATAGATCGCGTCCAGTTCGACGTCGTGCTCAGACAGTTGCCGGCGCATCTCGTTGTGGATTTCATCCAGGGCGTCCTCGGTAAGCATCCCGCGGGCGATTCCGGATTGGTTCGTAACGACGACCAGTTTGAACCCCGCCTGTGACAGGGAACGCAGAGCCAGTTCAACCCCCGGCAGGAGTTTTACGGCGTCCGGGTCGGTCAGGTAACCGGGGTCCTCGATAATCGTCTTGTCGCGATCGAGAAATACGCACTTTTCAGCCATGTTATTCTCCTCTCATCCGTTCGAGGAAAAGCGCTCGTCTATTAATTCGCAGATGACGTGATACGCCAACTGGTGCAACTGCTGGATATTGTCGCTGTATTGTCCCGGCGCGCGAAAGCAGACGTCCGCCAGTTCATCAAGTTCGCTTTCGCCCGGCCCTGTCATAACCACGACCTTCATTCCCTGCTGCTTAGCGGCCTGCGCTGCGGCGAGGACATTCGGACTCCTGCCCGAAGTCGATATCGCCCATAAAACGTCGCCTTCAGCACCCAGGGCCTGCACCTGGCGTGAAAAGACCTGCTCGAAGCCGAAATCGTTCGCCAGCGCCGTCAGAGCGGAGGTGTCGGTCGTCAGGGCAACGCACGGCAGCGGGCGGCGGTCCGGGCGTCTGAATCGCCCGATAAGTTCGGCGGCGATGTGTTGTGCGTCGGCGGCCGACCCGCCGTTGCCGCAGACATAAACTCGACGACCGGCGACGAATGCCTCGATCAGAACCTCAGCGATACCGGCAATTGCGCGCCGGCACGCCTCGTCAAGACGCCCGACAGCGCCCGCCAGATCGTCGATCATCTCGTCAATCTTTTCAGAATTTGTCACTGTAATTGTCAACCCGTAGGGCGGGGCCCCGCCCCGCGGGCGCCCCCGGGGGTGGCAAATAAAAAAGAGTTTCGTGAATATGCCGGGGCTCCCCGCCGAGCGAGCGCGCCCAACA